>JBAWXY010000032.1:0-18223 GCA_037143835.1 Bacteroidota bacterium | reverse complement strand
AATGCCCGGGACCAAACCTGTTGAGGTTAATCTTCTCGACCAGATCAAAATATCACTTGAACTTTTTAAGGATACAGATAATGTCATCTTCCGGGTGCAGTGGCCTCATGAAAGTAAGGTAATTATTTATGCTGATAAAGAGCATCTTAACGGAGTTTTTTCAAATCTTATCAAGAATGGGATACAATCAATTCCCCCGGGACGGGAGGGACTGATAAAAGTTAACCTGGATGTTAAAAGCGATAAAGTTGTTGTTTCAATTTCAGATAATGGAACCGGGATTCCTGAAGATTTGCAGAAGAAGCTATTCACACCAAATTTTACGACCAAATCGTCGGGTATGGGGCTTGGTTTATCGATTGTAAAGAAATATATTGAAAGTGCAAACGGCAGAATATGGTTTGAGTCGTATGCTGATAAAGGTTCTGTTTTTTTTGTTGAATTGCCACTTATGTACACAGTTGAAAAATTGGGATGAACCCTGATTGACTGTGTAACTTACGTAAAAAACGATAAGGTTAAAAAGAAATGAATACATCCCGATCCTGGAATTTCAGCTACTGCACCTGGGGTCGGTGTCAAATAATGTGAGTAAGAGTCTGACCGGTTAATTTTCATATAAACCATTTACAGAAAGAGGTATCTCACACGTTGAAACTGTATTGCTCACATTATCAGCTCTGTCTTTAATAAAAAAATCATATCTGATTATATTGAAATCTCCAGGTTTATAGAATGTGTAAAAAAAAGTAACAGAGATTGTTCCTTTCAATATTTTATTCTGCCCCAGCCTCTCCATGTAAGGTATCCTGTATGATGAAGGTTTTAACGGATCATTATCAGGAGCAGGCACCATGTTCTCATCTGTTTTCCTGAAGAGAGTAAAGAACATATTTGTTGTATCAACCTGATTTTCTGTCGGGGCGTCCAGTCCAAGATCTCCATCCCCGTCTTCAAAGTAGAATTTCAGTCTTCCTCCCTTTGCGCTGTTCCCAAGCATATCAATAGTATCAAAAATAGTGAAACTGGTGAATTCAATATGGGGAATGGGCGGCAATTGCTCGATTTTCCGGCACGAACCCAGAGCAAAGACGGCTATTAAAATTATGATCAGATACTTAATTGTTTTCATGGGTTTTCTGGTAATAAATTTTCATGAACAAAAACCGCACCAAATTTGATCATTTTTTTCTGAAAAATATCCTAATCGGAACGCCGGTAAACTCAAATTTCTCCCGCATCCTGTTTTCCAGATACCTCTTATATGGATCCTTCACATACTGGGGGAGGTTACAGAAAAATGCAAAAGCAGGAGTATAAATCGGCAGTTGTGTTACATATTTGATCTTAACATATTTGCCTTTTAATGCCGGTGGCGGGTTATTCTTAACCACCTGGAGCATTACATCATTTAATTCCGAGGTACTGATCTTCCTGTTCCTGTTCCGGTTAACCTGCTCAACCAATTCAAGCACTTTGTGTATTCTTTGCTTGTTAATAGCAGAGATAAAAAGAATAGGGTAATCGGTGAACGGGGCTGTTTTTTCTCTTATATCCTTTTCAAACAGGATTGTAGTATTATTTTCTTTTTCAATCAGATCCCATTTATTCACCAGTACTATCATGCCTTTGTTATTTTTTTGAATCAGCGACATGATATTTAGGTCCTGTGATTCGATCCCTCGTGTGGCATCGATCAGGAGGAGACAGATATCTGAATTTTCGATTGTTCTGACGGCTCTCATTACCGAATAAAACTCGATATCCTCGCTTACTTTTCCTTTCTTGCGTAAACCTGCGGTATCGACCAGAAGAAAATCGTGCTGGAATTTATTATACCTTGTATATATTGAATCACGTGTGGTTCCGGCAACCGGAGTGACAATATTTCTTTCTTCTCCGAGTAGAGAATTTACCAATGATGATTTGCCGACATTCGGACGTCCTACGATTGCTATTCTTGGCAAATCCGGAATAAGTCCGGGCTCTTCTTCCGGCAAATTCTTCACAACTGCATCCAGCAGTTCTCCTGTTCCGCTTCCGTTCATTGAACTTAATGGGAAATAATCTCCAAGGCCAAGGTTATAAAATTCGGTGGCATCCATCAGTCTTTCACCGTTGTCAACCTTGTTTACGACAAGCATTACTTTCTTGTCAACTCTTCTGAGGAGAGAAGCTACCGATGTATCCAGATCGTGAATACCACAGGTTACATCAACCATAAACATTATAAGATCAGCTTCTTCGATGGCAAGCAGTACCTGCTTATTTATCTCTTCTTCAAAAATATCCTCAGAGTTCTGAACATATCCCCCTGTATCGATTACTGAGAAATCGATCCCATTCCAATGCGAAACCCCATAGTTGCGATCGCGGGTAACTCCGCTTACTTCGTCAACGATAGCTTCTCTTGAATCGGTAAGCCTGTTGAAGAGTGTCGATTTTCCTACATTGGGTCTGCCAACTATTGCAACTATTCTACTCATAAGTTATTTTGAAATTCGTCTTAACGGTAACCAAATCTTTTAAGTATCAGTGGTTTATCTCTCCAGTCCTTAGTCACTTTTACATACATTTCAAGAAAGACCTTCTTTTTGAAAAAATCTTCCATATCGTGTCTGGCTTCGGTTCCCACTCTTTTTAACATAGCTCCTTTATGCCCGATAATAATACCTTTCTGACTGTCGCGGATAACATGGATAAGGGCTCTTATTTTGATCAGATTCTTTTCCTCTGTAAAGCTTTCAATCTCTATTTCAACAGAATACGGGATTTCTTTTTGATAATTAACAAGTATTTTTTCGCGTATGATCTCCGAAGCAAAGAACCGTTCGTATTTATCAGTCAGTTGATCTTTCGGGAAAAACGGCAAGCCTTCAGGAAGTTTGTCGAGAATGGCATTCAGAAGAGCATCAAGGTTAAAGTTTTTAAGTGCAGAAAGTGGTATAACAGGCGAATCAGGAAAAGCAAGATGCCACGCCTCAACAATTTTTTCAAGATCGCCCTGATTGGTCAGGTCAATTTTATTTACTGCAATTATGACAGGAATACCAGATTCTTTAATCTTCTCAATATATTCACCTTCGTTGGCAATATGTTCGGTTACATCGGTAACATAAAGGATCATGTCGGCATCAGAAAGCGCAATGTTAACAAAGTTCATCATTGTCTCCTGAAGCTTGTATTGAGGTTTCAGTATACCGGGGGTATCGGAATAGACTATCTGAAAATCATCACCATTTACGATCCCCATTATGCGATGACGGGTTGTCTGTGCTTTCGAAGTAATAATAGAAAGCTTTTCACCCACAAGAGCGTTCATAATCGTCGATTTCCCGACATTGGGATTTCCCAGTATGTTTACAAAACCTGATCTGTGACTCATCTGCTCTGATTAAAAGATGCCCCGTTTAAGCATATTTACCTCTTTATCGGTAAGGAACCTCCACTTTCCGCGCTGAACATTCTTTTTTGTAAGTCCTGCAAAATAAACTCTGTCGAGCTTCTTAATCTTATAGCCAAGTGTTTCAAACATTCTCCGGATAACCCTGTTCTGGCCCGAGTGAAGTTCTATGCCAATCTGGCTTTTATCATCAGGATCTGCATAAGAGACTGCATCGGCAATGACGGTTACCCCATCAAGCTCGATCCCTTCAGTAATTTTAAAAAGATCATTTTTTGTTACCGGGTTATCGAGAAAAACATGATATATCTTTTTCCTTTTATATTTCGGGTGAGTGAGTTTTCCGGCAAGATCTCCATCGTTTGTAAGAAGCAGGACTCCTGTTGTCGCCTTATCAAGCCGTCCAACCGGATAGACCCTTTCAGGACACCCATCGCCGATAAGCTCAAGTACAGTATGCTCGGCATGCGGGTCTTCAACTGTGGTAACATAATCTTTAGGTTTATTCATGAGTATATATACCTTTTTTTCAGCCGAAAGTCTTTTATTCCTGAACCGGACATCATCACTATAAGTTACCTTTGTCCCAAGTTCAGTTACCAGGTAACCATTCACGGTTATCAATCCGTTTTTTATATGCTCATCAGCATCCCTGCGCGAACAAACACCACTATTGGCAATAAACCTGTTAAGTCTTATCTGTGTAGTTACCTTTTGTTTTCCTTTTGAAACCGGTTTTTCATATTTTCTTACGGACCTTCCTGCAGATTTTCGGTTCTCCATATCAATTAATTATCAGGGTGCAAAAGTACAATTTTTTGGCGATATTTTGATTTGATGATTTTTTTGCACCTTTGCAAGTCTTAAAATTTAATATGAATGGCACTTATAAAATCAATATCAGGTATCAGGGGAACCATAGGTGGAAAACCAGGAGAAAGTCTCTCTCCGGTTGATATTGTGAAATTCGCAGCTGCCTTTGGAACATGGGTACAAAGAAGGCATAATAAAAAAGGTCTTAAAGTAATTGTGGGTCGTGATGCCCGGAAATCAGGGAGCATGGTAAACAACCTCGTAATTACCACATTATGCAGCCTCGGAATACATGTAACTGATCTGGGAATGGCGACAACGCCTACTGTAGAACTGGCAGTAACCGGAACACATGCCGATGGTGGAATTATTATTACTGCAAGCCATAATCCTGCAGAATGGAATGCACTCAAATTACTGAATGAAGAAGGAGAATTTCTTTCATCTCAGGATGGCATGAAAGTTTTGGAGATAGCTGCCGCTGAAGATTTTATTTTTGTTTCAAATGATTTTACTGGTTCCCTTGAATATGATGATACATGGGGGAAAAAGCATATTGATCAGATTCTTGGTTTAAATCTAGTAGCAGTAAATGAGATAAAAGCTGAAGGGTTCACGGTTGCAATAGATTGCATAAACTCAGTTGGTGGCATAATACTGCCTCTTTTCCTAAGATCGCTCGGGGTAGACAATATAATTGAACTGAACACAACTCCTGACGGAAATTTTGCACATAACCCTGAACCACTGCCTGAAAATCTGAAAGCTATTTCGGAACTTGTTGTTAAGGGAAAGGCCGATATCGGGTTTGTTGTTGACCCCGATGTTGACCGTCTGGCTATTGTCTGTGAAGATGGAGCTATGTTTGGCGAAGAATATACACTTGTTGCAATTTCCGATTATATTCTTAAAAATACTCCGGGGAGTACGGTATCTAACTTATCCTCTACAAGGGCATTAAGAGATATTACCACGAAGTATGGTTGCAAATACTACTCATCTGCTGTTGGAGAAGTTAATGTAGTAGAAGAGATGAAAAAAAGAGATGCTGTAATAGGAGGAGAGGGCAACGGAGGAGTTATTTACCCTGAACTGCATTATGGACGTGATGCATTGGCAGGAATTGCTCTTTTTCTGTCGCATCTTGCAAAAAGCAACATGAAATGCTCTTCTCTGCGACAGCTTTATCCTCAATATGTGATTGCCAAGAAGAAACTTACCCTTGCCCCGGCTACAGAATTCAGCCAGATCGTAAATGCGGTTAAAAATAATTTTCATGATCATAAAATTGATGAAAGAGATGGCTTATGGATTGAACATCAGAATGGCTGGGTGCAGATCAGGAAATCGAATACAGAGCCAATAATGCGAATCTATGCCGAAGGGAGAACAATTCAGGAAGCAGATGTCCTGGCAGATACTGTTATTGGAATTGTTAAAAATCTCTAAATCATTTTATTTTTTTTAGACCCTCCGGAATAAATCAACATGAATAAGTGTCTTTAAATCATGAAGGCAAAAAGGTATTGATGTTAAATATTGTTAATGACTAAAAAGAGGAAACTCTTTTTAATACTTTTGTGGCTGATTTTTTTGAATATATTAATTATTATAATTTCAGATGAACCGAGCCCCGACGCGTCGGGGCGAGTTCCATCATACCTTTAAAATCAATTATATTATGATGAAAAGAACAATTATTATTACAGGCATTGTTGTAGTGGTAGCGATCATAGTTCTGATTGTTATCGGCAAGGTAACCTCAAAGAAAGATATTTCAAATCTTTATGCTGAATCG
This sequence comes from Bacteroidota bacterium, assembly GCA_037143835.1. Lineage (GTDB taxonomy): Bacteria > Bacteroidota > Bacteroidia > Bacteroidales > VadinHA17 > LD21. The sequence goes on along the minus strand of JBAWXY010000032.1, from coordinate 12,209 downwards.
CAGAGAGGTCAGTTTGATATTGTTGTTACTACAACAGGTGAATTACAGGCAAAAAAATCGACCGACATTTATGGTCCCGAGTTTACCCAGAGCAGGAATATAAGGGCAATGGACATTAAAATAACGGATATGGTACCTGAAGGTACAGAGGTTAAACCAGGAGATTATGTAGCAACTCTCGACAGAACAACTTTTGATAACAGTCTTAAGGATGAGCTTGAAAGGCTTGTAACCCAGGAGACCAATCTGGAGATGAAAATACTTGATACTGCGGTTACCCTCAGTAACTTAAGGGATAATATCAAAAATCAAAGATTTACGGTGGAAGAGGCTGCAATAACCCTTCAGCAATCGAAATATGAACCTCCTACAACCATACGTCAGGCAGAAATATCGCTCGACAAGGCTTCACGTACGCTCGACCAGGCAATAAGGGGTTATGCCTTAAGAGTCGAACAGGCCAAATCAGATATGAGAACTATTAAGAACAACCTTTCTGAACAGCGTACAAGAGTTGGCGATCTTCAGATAGTATTATCAAAGTTTATTATAACCGCTCCATCTCCGGGGATGATTATTTATAAGAGAGACAGGATGGGAACAAAAAGAAAAGTTGGCTCTTCAATCAGTCCCTGGGATAACGTTGTTGCCACCCTTCCGGACATGTCATCGATGATCTCAAAAACCTATGTTAACGAAATTGATGTAAGCAAAGTAAAATCGGGACAGAAAGTAGAGATAATTGTAGATGCTTTTCCTGAAAAAGCTTATACCGGGATGGTAACAAGTGTAGCTAACATTGGTGAACAGTTACCCAATGCTGATGCCAAAGTGTTTGAGGTAAATATTGAAGTTGACGGATCTGATCCGATTTTGAGACCTTCGATGACAACCGGGAACAAGATCATTACCAAAACTATTAGTGATGTTATCTATATCCCTCTTGAAAGTGTACAGGCAGGAGCCGACAGTATACCGTTTGTTTATATGAAAAATGGCAATAAACAGGTTGTTGTTCTTGGGGAATCGAACGAAAATAATGTGGTCATTGAACAGGGATTGGAACAGGGGACTCAGATTTATCTCAGTACTCCCGAAGATCCGGAAGGATTCAAATTGGTCGGAGAGGAACTGATAGCTGTAATCAAGGATCGTGAGAAAGCAAAAAAAGCAGAAGAGATGCGTCTGAGACAGGAAGCTGAAAGAGCCAACGGACAAAGAGATGGAACGATGGGCAGAAATGGAATGAATATCACACCTGAAATGATGCAGCAATTCCAGAATATGAGGGGCACAGGACAAGGCGGAACAAGAGATACTGCAGCAAGGCGCCGGATGATGAACATGCGTAATCAGCCCGGAGGTGCCGCCAGGGATACTTCTGCACGACGCAGGACAAATACACAGGGACAGCAGACAGGAGGACAAAACACCACCGCACCAGCCCAGACCGTAGTTAAAAATTAATTAAAAACAGGAAATACTATGTTCAGATTTATATTACGATATTTCCACGACATTGAAATTGCTGTCGAATCCATAGTTTCTAATAAGCTTAAATCAATGCTTACGGCTCTTGGAATAATTTTCGGTGTGGCTGCAGTTATAGCCATGCTTGCAATAGGAAAAGGGGCCAAGCAGGAGATTATGGAACAGATGAAAATGGTGGGGGTAAACAATATCCTGATCAATCCGGTTATCCCTGACAAATCTTCTTCATCCCAGGATGGTGAGAAACAGCAAAAAAAATTCTCAAGAGGATTAAATCTTCTTGACGTTGATGCCATAAGGGAGACACTTCCTTCAGTGAAAAGGATAAGCCCTGAGATCTCTTTTAATTCGACGGCAATGCTTAACGGTGTAAAATATATCGCCAAGCTTGTCGGAGTTTCAAATGATTATTTTCATCTGTACAACCTTCCTCTTGTTGCCGGAGCATTTTTTAACGGATTTCAGGAAGAGAATGGTATACAGGTTTGTATAATCGGTGCGAACATCAGGGCAAAATTCTTCAGCAAAGTTGACCCTCTTGGTCAGTACATCAAATTTAATGGTATATGGCTAAAAGTTATTGGTGTATTGCAGAAAACCAATGTCAGTCTTACAGGTTTTGAAGAAAAGGGCGTAAATGTCTATAATGACAACATTTATATACCAATCCAGACCATGTTATTAAGATATCAGAACAGAGCTCTCCTTAATACAAAGCTGGTCTCGGAAGCCACTTCAGTCAGTTTTTTTGGAGGTGGTGGTCCGGGTGGTGGCATGAGCAGAATAGTAGTAAGCAGTTCTGATGCTTCAACAAATGTTGAGACCAATTATAATCAACTCGACAGGATAGTTGTGCAGGTAACTGAAACAGAACAGCTGCAACCAACAACTGAAATTCTGAGCCGCATGCTTACCAGAAGGCATACAGGTGTAAAAGACTTCGAGATAACTGTACCGGAATTGCTGCTAAAGCAACAACAGAGGACGAAAGATATATTTAATGTAGTTCTCGGGGCAATTGCCAGTATTTCACTTATCGTTGGTGGTATTGGTATTATGAACATAATGTTTGCCTCGGTTATGGAAAGGATCAAGGAGATCGGTACCAGAATGGCTATCGGAGCCAAAAAGATGGATATTGTGGTACAATTCCTTGCTGAAGCAGTTCTTATTAGTGTATCCGGCGGTTTTATCGGAGTATTCTTTGGAGTGGTAATGGCAAAACTGATAGAGCAGATAGCAGGTATTATGACAATAGTCTCCTTTTTCTCAGTATTTATTGCATTCGGGGTATCAGCTGCTGTTGGAGTAATTTTCGGCTACTCACCGGCAAAGAGGGCATCAGAAAAAGACCCTATCGAATCATTAAGGTATGAATAAATTATTAAAAATGAAGAAATTACTTTTATTTTCCATGATAGTTGTGTTTCTCTTTTTAAATATAAAAAGTGATGCACAGGAGGTTAAACAACTTACTTTCCAGGATGTTATTAAACTTGCTGAAGAGCAGTCGCCAAATGCCCTGATTGCCAAACACAGGTTTCGTGCCAGCTACTGGCAGTACAGGACCTTTGTGGCTCAATACAGACCGGCACTTACACTTACCGGAACAACACCTGATTATAGTACAGCCTACACAAGAGTTTACACCGGTGGACAATGGGAATATGTTCCTACCAATATGCTCCAGAATCTTGGATCACTTTCACTTGCACAAAATATTGGATTGACAGGAGGATCAATAGCTCTTCGATCAAACCTGACCCTGCAGAATGACTTTATAGCAAAAACAAGACAGTATATAACAGTACCTGTCAGTATAAGGCTGAATCAGCCGATTTTCAGTTATAATGCTCTTAAATGGCAGAAGAAAACGGAACCATTAAAATATGCAGCAGCTAAGAAAACTTTCCTGGCAGGCATAGAATCTGTTCATCAGCAGGCTGTTATGAATTTTTTTTCCCTCGCTCTGGCTCAGATTAACACTCAGATTTCAGAGATGAACTATTCTAACGCTGATACACTCTGGAGAATTGCAAAGGGACGTTATGACCTTGGAACAATTGCCGAAGATGAACTCCTGCAGATGCAACTTTCGTGGCTCAATGCCGAAACAGCCAGGAAAGAGGCTGTAATGAATTTGAGAGACAGGGAGATTCGTCTAAGGTCATTTCTGGGATTTAATGAAGGTGTTAGACTGGAACTTATCATTCCAACAGATATTCCTTCATTGCAGGTCAGTTCACAGGAGGTTTTTGACCTGGCAATGGCGAACAACCCGGAGATGCTCAACCAGCAACTCACTTTATTGACTGCCCAGAGCAATGTTGCCCAGGCAAAAGCTGATGGAGGGTTTAATGCAAATATTATTGCCAGTTTCGGTCTGCAGGGGAAAGATAAGGATTTTGATATAGCATATTCAACATTCAGTAGAAATCAAGGTGTAATGGTAGGTTTTACAATGCCTATCCTTGACTGGGGACTAGGCCGGGGAAAATACAAGATGGCGCAATCGAGTCTCGAACTTGCCCAGGTTCAATCACAACAGGCGATTGTTGACTTCCAGCAGAACCTTTTACTTGATGTGGAACAGTTCAACCTCCAGGCAGCACAGGTTGGGATTGCGGCTAAATCTGACACTGTAGCTCAAAAAATGTTCGAAGTAACCAAGCAAAGATTCCTTATCGGAAAAATTGCAGTACTCGAACTTAATAATGCCGATACAAAGAAAGACCAGAACAGGAGAGCCTATGTTCAATCATTGCAGAATTACTGGAACTTCTTCTATAATCTTCGTAACCTTACACTGTACGATTTTATTAACAGAAAACCACTTGAGACAGATTATGATAAACTGCTTCAATAAGAATTAGTTATAAATAATTATATCAAGGCTGGATTGTAAAAATTCAGCCTTTTTTGTTTGCACCCCCAAAAAGCAGAAGCTAAAGGAAGTCTGCAATCTCATAAATTCATATCTTTTTAAATTGAAAATTTTTGCAAAAAATTAATATCTTTGCGCCTCAATAAAGAAGAGTAAGAAAAAGTAATATCAAAATAATCCCAAAAGAACAGACAAATGCAGAATAAAGCAGCTATTATCGTTCTGGCAATTGCATTAGGGTTGGTATCTATTTACCAGCTTTCATTTACAGGCGCAACCTATAAGGTTAGAAAAGATGCCAGAGTATATGCAAAAGGAAACCTGGTAAAGGAAACTCAATACCTCGATTCAATTTCCACTTTGACAAAGGAACAATGGAGTTTCCTGGGAAACACATTTAGAGAGTGTCAGCAAAAAGAGCTGAACCTCGGTCTCGACCTTAAAGGAGGGATGAATGTGATTCTTGAAGTATCTGTTGAAGATATTTTAAAGGCTCTTTCTAACTACAATCCTGATAAAACATTTAATGCAGCTCTGGCACGAGCAAAGGAACTACAGAAACAGAGTCAGTCTGATTACCTTACTCTTTTTGGCAGAGCTTTTCAGGAAGTTGATCCTAATGCCAAGCTTGCTTCAATATTTGGTACCGTTGACCTGAAGGAAAAGATCAATTTCAATTCTACCAACGAAGATGTTTTAAAGGTACTTGATGACGAAGTATCAGGCGCTATTTCTAATGCTTTCAACATTCTGCGCACCAGGATAGACCGTTTTGGTGTAGTTCAGCCCAATATTACCCAGCTTGCAACAAAAGGACGTATTCTCATCGAATTACCAGGTCAGACAAATCCCAAACGAGTCAGGGAACTTCTTTCCAGTACTGCAAACCTGGAATTCTGGGAGTGTTATGAAAACGGTGAGATTATCGGCTACTTATCTCAGGCCAACAATCTTCTGAAAGAAATCCGCTCCAACACTGATAATGTTATAACACCCACCACGGAACCTAAAGATACTGTTGCTGTTTCCGACACAATAAAAAAAGAACAGTCGCTTCTCGACCTGATTGAAAAAGATACAACAAAGGCTCCTGAAGCTACCACGCGTGAAGAGTTTGCACTTCAGAATCCTCTGTTTGGTCTGCTTAATCCACGTGTTAACGCAGAGGGGCAACCTGAGCCAACAAGTATGGTAGGGCTTGCAAGTTCAAAAGATACAGCAAAAGTAAACGCTTTACTGAAAATGAATCAGATTAAAGCTCTCTTCCCGCGTGATCTTAGATTGGCATGGAGCCAGAATCCTTATAAATATGATCCTACAAAGTCATATTACGAACTTCATGCAATCAAGGTTACAACCCGCGATGGACGTCCGCCTCTCGATGGAGATGTTGTTACTTCTGCAAGAACCTCTTCAGGGATTACCGGTTCGGAAATAAAAGTCGATATGTCGATGAATGCCGAGGGCGCAAAGATATGGGCAAGAATGACCCGCGAAAATGTCGGTCGATCTGTTATAGTTCTTCTCGATGGTTATGTTCGTTCATCTGCAACAGTTCAGGGTGAGATTTCCGGAGGTAATACAGAAATAACAGGCAACTTCACAATTGAGGAGGCAGACGACCTTGCCAACATTCTTAAATCTGGTAAACTTCCGGCACCGGCAAAAATTATTTCGGATACAATAATAGGTCCTACTCTTGGGAAAGAAGCTATTAACTCAGGTCTGATCTCCTTTATTATATCATTCTTCATTGTTTTGATGTATATGATATTTTATTATAGCAGAAGTGCAGGTACTATTGCTGACGTTGGTCTGGTAACAAACATATTTCTTATGATGGGTGTTCTGGCATCGCTTGGTTCTGTTCTCACTCTTCCCGGTATTGCAGGTATCGTTCTTACAATGGGTATGTCCGTTGATGCAAACGTGTTGATTTTTGAACGAATACGTGAAGAACTCCGGGCGGGAAAAGGTGTTAAGCTGGCAATAGCAGATGGTTACAAGGGGGCTCTGCCTGCAATCATGGACTCAAACCTTACAACATTACTTACAGGGGTTATTCTTTACGTTTTTGGAACAGGTCCGATTAAAGGTTTTGCTACCACTCTTGTTATTGGTATTCTTACATCTCTCTTCTGTGCCATTTTTATCACCCGCTTGATTTATGAATTTTTACTTAAAAGGAATACTAAACTTAGTTTTTCAATTAAGTTGACTGCAAATATTTTAAAGAATACCAAAATAGATTTCATTGGCAAAAGGAAATATTTCTACGCAGTTTCAATTTTTGTTACAGTAATTGGTATAGGTTCATTGTTCGTAAGAGGATTAAGCCAGGGGATTGATTTTTCTGGCGGACGCACATTTGTTGTCCAGTTTGACCAGAAGATTGAGACAGGTGATGTTGCCAAAAGTCTCGAACCCTATTTTGGCTCTGCCCCGCAGGTTGTTACTTATGGAAATGATAAACAGGTAAGGATAACAACCAAATATAAAATTGGCGAAACAGGTGTTGATGATGAGGTAGAAACTACTCTATATAATGGCCTTAAAGGCCTGTTGGGGAAAGATGTCACACAAGAACAATTCCTTTCTACTTACAGAAGAAGCTCCGAGACAGTCGGACCTACAATTGCAAGTGATATTAAAACCAAGGCTGTCTGGGCTGTAGCACTTTCAATTGTCTTAATGTTTTTATATATTTTCTTGAGGTTCAGGAACTGGCAGTATGGCATGGGTGCTATTGTTGCCCTGGTTCACGACACAACCATTGTTATAGGAATTTATTCTTTACTATGGGGAATACTTCCCTTTTCCATGGAAATAGACCAATCTTTTATTGCGGCTATCCTTACTGTAATTGGTTATTCTGTTAACGATACAGTAGTAGTTTTTGACCGGTTAAGGGAATTCCTTCCTCTATACAGGAAAAGGCCTGTCAAAGAGGTTCTTAACATGGCCTTGAACGATACCTTAAGCCGTACTCTTAATACGGGTATGACAACAATTCTCGTACTTATAGCGATGTTTTTTTTCGGGGGAGCTACAATAAGGGGATTTCTTTTCGCAATGCTGATAGGTATTGTAATTGGTACATATTCTTCGATTTTCGTAGCTACATCACTCCTTTATGATACAACAAAAAAAACAGGGATTAAGAGCTAAATAAGATAAAAATTTTAATAATGAGACTGTCATTAATTGATGGTCTCTTTTTTTTATTCTGGGAGCTCTTTAAAGCCACTAATTCAGCCCCCCTTTGTTGACAGTTTTTTTATTTCCAATGGAAAGTTAATTTCTATGAATATCATTAAACTTTTCTAACTTTGTCTTTCATAATTGAAGGAACATTTTCTACAATTTTTTTATGAGCGGACAGGAAATATTTGTTATTGTCATTGTTGCACTTCTACTGTTTGGCGCCGAGAAGCTTCCGGATATTGCTAAAACTCTTGGAAAGGGAATTCGTGATTTTAAAAAGGCCACTGATGAGATAAGGAGAGAACTGGAGACAAGCACTAAAGATATACGGCAGGATATGAGCGATGTTACTGATTCACTAACAAGAGATATAACCAATCTTTCAGACGATATCACAAAGGATGTAAATGAGGTTTCTGATTCTATCAAGAACGATATGAATGATGTTACTTCCAAAGTCCGGCAGGATATGAATGAGGTCAGTGATACTATGCAAAAGGATGTTAATGAGGTTGTTGATAATGTTGAAAAAGATGCGAACGACATTTCCGATGGTTATTATAAAGAGGTGAACGACTAGCTGCGTTATGATAAGAACAGCCGGTATTACAAAAGCATACGGAGAGCTTAAGGTTCTGAAAGGGATCGATATTCAGATTGAAGATAAGGAGGTAGTCTCAATCGTTGGGGCCAGCGGTGCCGGAAAAACAACTCTCCTTCAAATAATTGGAACACTCGACCGTCCTGATGGCGGTGCAATTTTTTATAACGGTTCGGATATTAGCCGTCTTAAAGGAAAAGCTCTCGCCGCTTTCCGGAATAATAATATCGGATTTGTTTTTCAGTTTCATCAGCTGCTTCCTGAATTCACAGCTCTCGAAAATGTCTGTATCCCCTCATATATTGCCGGTAAAAGCAAAATTGAGGCTGAAAAAAGAGCGACCGAACTCCTTGGATTTCTTAACCTTTCTGAACGGCTCGAGCATAAACCTTCAGAGCTCAGCGGTGGAGAACAACAGCGTGTTGCTGTAGCCCGGGCTCTTGTAAATAACCCTTCAGTTATTCTTGCTGATGAACCGTCAGGCAATCTCGACACGGAGAATAAAAATGAACTTCATAAGTTATTCTTTAAACTAAGGGATACCTTTGGCCAGACTATCATAATCGTTACGCACGACCGCCAGCTGGCAGGTATGTCCGACAGGATACTTCAGATTAAAGACGGACTTATTGTAAATGAGTCATAAACGATCATACAACGGAATCCCCGCCGGTGAAATAAAAGTGTTTCTCGAAGAAAAATACCTTCAGTATAATAATCCTTCTTTTATTGCCAGCGATCCTGTCTCCATCCCTCATAGTTTTACAGATCGTCGTGACAGGGAGATTTCCGGATTCCTGACAGCTGCTATTGCCTGGGGACGCAGAGATCTTATTCTGAGAAGCAGCAGGTTAATGGTTGAATTAATGGAAAATGTTCCCTATGAGTTTTTAACGACTGCCGGAGAAAAGGAGCTTGACAGATTATCTAAATTTGTGCACCGGACTTTCAATGGAACTGATTTTATATACTTTATTAAAGGGCTCAGACATATCTATTCAAACTATTATAGTATGGAAGAGGTTATGCTTCAGGGGATAAAAGCTGGCGGATCATTAAAAGAGGGTTTGTCTCATCTTCGTTCTCTCTTTTTCTCTCTTCCCCACGCAACAAGAAATGAAAAACACTTTGCCGATATTACGGGAGGAGCAGCCGGAAAACGATTGAACATGTTTCTCAGATGGATGGTTCGTAAAGATAATCATGGTGTTGACTTCGGTATATGGAAAAAAATTGACCCGTCAATGCTCTATATCCCATTAGACCTTCATTCAGGTAATACTGCACGGCGTCTTGGTTTGTTATCCAGAAAGATGAATGACTGGAAGGCGGTTGAGGAATTGACTGAAGTTCTCCGGGAGTTCGATCCTGCAGATCCGGTAAAGTACGATTTTGCACTTTTTGGTCTGGGGGTGAATGAAAAGTTCTGACAATGGCCAATAATTATTTCAGTTTTAAGCAATTTACAATTTACCAGGATAAGTCAGCCTTTAAAGTAGGTACTGATGGTGTTCTGCTTGGAGCCGGTGCTGATATTGCAGGTGTGAAAAGAATCCTTGATATAGGATCAGGTACAGGGCTTATCGCAATTATGCTAGCTCAAAGATGCGAGGCTGAAATTATTGCTATTGAACCGGACTATGAGTCATATATCCAGGCCTGTGATAATGTGAGACTTTGCAAATGGAGCAGCAGGATAAAAGTTGAACATACTGACCTTCAGAACTATTATCCGGATGAAGGAAAATTCGACCTGATAGTAACTAATCCACCATATTTTACTGATTCTCTGAAAAACCCTGATCCCCGGAAATCGGCTACCCGGCACAACGATTCATTAACATCAGAGGAATTGTTAGTTGGTGTTTCAAGGCTTCTTGACGATGACGGACACCTGCAACTGATAATACCTTATGTAGAAGGGACTGTTTTTATCGCTGGGGCTCAAAATTATGGACTTTATTGTAATAACATACTGAAAATAAAGCCATTGCCGACAGCTGAAATAAGAAGACTAATACTCTCATTTTCGCGGGAACGACTTAAGGTGATCGAAAAATTCCTCACCATTGAACATGGCAAAAGGCATGAATTCACGGAAGAATATATTAACCTTACAAAGGATTTCTACCTGAAGTTTTGACCCCCCAACCCCCCTGAAAGGGGGCTTAAACAACAGGATTTCAAGCCCTCTTTAGAGATTTTGGAGTGAAAGTATCACCAAGGTAGAAAAACTTTTTATAATAAAATTTAAAAAGACTTTCATTAATATTACCATCAATGTATCTTTGTTAAGAGCAAGCTGACACTGACAGGAAATATTTTAAATCGCTACATTCCAGATGCCTGATTTTCGTAAGTATGTCGAAACACCGCTGATGAAGCAGTATTACAACATCAAGACCAAACATCCTGATGCGATCCTGCTTTTCAGAGTTGGAGATTTCTATGAGACATTCGGTGAAGATGCGATCAGGACTTCCGAAATACTGGGGATTACTCTGACCCGCCGCGCTAACGGTTCAGCTCAGTTTGTTGAACTTGCCGGGTTTCCTTATCATGCCCTCGATACCTATCTGCCGCGCCTGGTAAGGGCAGGTCAGAGAGTGGCTATCTGCGAGCAGCTCGAGGATCCGAAGCTTACAAAGAAAATTGTTAAAAGAGGAATAATTGAGCTTGTGACTCCCGGTGTTTCTCTGAATGAGAATGTCCTGAATCATAAAGAGAATAACTTTCTGGCTGCAGTGCATATTGATAAAAAAATTGCGGGTGTTTCATTTCTGGATATATCCACCGGAGAGTTCCTTACTTCGGAAGGTACTATAGAATATATAGATCAGATGCTGAATAATTTCCAACCAAAGGAAGTACTGTTTGAAAAGGGAAAGAAGGATCTCTTCCTCGAATACTTTGGCCCAAAATTCTATACCTTTAAATTAGATGATTGGATTTTTACCCAGGAAGCCGCAAACGACAGATTGCTTAAGCAATTTGAAACCAGTTCATTAAAAGGTTTCGGGGTTCAGAATCTCTCTTTTGGAATTATTGCAGCCGGCGCAATCCTTTATTATCTTGATATAACCCAGCACGAACAACTTGGACATATTACTAGCCTGGCGCGGATCGAAGAAAACAGATATGTGTGGCTCGACAAGTTCACAATTAAAAACCTTGAGCTGTTCCATTCTCCTTATGAAGGAGCAAAAACTCTTATTGATGTCATGGACCGAACCATTTCGCCAATGGGGGGGAGACTTTTGAAGAGGTGGATCTCTCTTCCGCTGAAAGATATTCAGCCGGTTAACGAGAGACTTGATATTGTACAGTACCTGGTTGAAAACACTGCTGCTAAAGATGAGATAGCAGGACTAACCCGTCAGGTTGGCGACCTCGAAAGACTTATTTCCAAGGTTGCTGTCAGCAGGATAAATCCACGGGAGGTGGTCCAGCTTAAGAGAGCACTGAAAGCTATCGAACCACTTCAGAAGCTTTGCAACAATAGTGGCTGTTTTCCTCTGGTTCAACTTGCAGAACAATTAAATCCCTGCAAGACAATAGCTGATAAAATTGATAAAGAGTTGAACAATGATCCACCTGTTCAGCTTAACAAAGGGAATGCAATTGCCAAAGGGATATCTGAAGAACTCGATGAATTGCGCATGATACTTTATAGTGGCAAAGACTATCTCGTAGACTTGCAGAACCGTGAGAGTGAACGGACCGGGATAACTTCGCTGAAGGTCAGTTTTAATAATGTTTTTGGTTACTATATTGAAGTAAGAAACGCACATAAAGATAAGGTTCCTCCTGAGTGGATAAGGAAGCAGACACTGGTAAGTGCCGAACGCTACATTACTGAAGAGCTTAAGGAATATGAGAGCAAAATTCTCGGAGCGGAAGAAAAGATAATAGCACTCGAAACAAAGCTTTTTAATGATCTGGTTCTTGCAATACTGGAATATATCCCGCCAATACTATAATACTACCCGGAACTAAGACCACTGGTTAAGTTTAAATTTGATAACTTTA
>JBAWXY010000031.1:0-18870 GCA_037143835.1 Bacteroidota bacterium | reverse complement strand
TTCATAAATTTACCTGCCATTTGTGTGTCATCCCACTCGAGCCATGAAAGTTTTGTATACTTCCTGGTTGTAAGTGAATCAGCGATCGACTCAAGAGATTTTGATTTCTCGCGAACGCCGATAATATCACCTGGTTTTAGCTGGCATGAAGGAATGTTTACTACGGTTCCGTTAACGGTTATGTGCCTGTGAGAAACGAGCTGACGTGCGCTTGCTCTTGTTGGAGCAACACCCAGACGGTAAACTACGTTATCGAGTCGAGCTTCAAGCAGTTGCAGCAGCACTTCGCCTGTAACGCCTTTACTTCTTGAGGCTTTCTCAAAAGTATTGCGGAACTGACGCTCGAGCATACCATATGTATATTTTGCTTTCTGCTTTTCCCTGAGCTGAACACCATATTCTGAAGTCTTCTTCCTCTTTTTGTTCATTCCATGCTGCCCAGGGGGGAAATTTTTCCTTTCCAGGTGCTTGTCGGGACCGAAAATAGGTTCGCCGAATTTTCTTGCTATTCTTGTTTTTGGGCCAGTATATCTTGCCATTGTGCTATAAATTTATAACTTATAAATAATCAATTCTATAATTTCTTATACTCTTCTTCTTCCGGGAGCACGGCAACCGTTATGAGGCATTGGTGTTACGTCAACGATTTCAGTAACTTCGATGCCGGTATTGCTTATTGACCTGATTGCTGATTCACGACCAGCACCCGGGCCTTTAACAAATACCTTCACTTTTCTTAATCCAAGATCATAAGCCACTTTGCCACATTCCTCAGATGCCATTTGAGCAGCATAGGGTGTGTTTTTCTTGGAACCTTTGAATCCCATCTTCCCTGCTGATGCCCATGAAATTACCTGACCAGAATTATTTGTCAGAGTAACAATAATATTATTAAATGATGAATGAACATGTGCATGGCCTGAAGGTTCAACCTTAACGACCCTCTTCTTTAATGCTCCAGTCTTCTTTGCCATAATCTATTTATTTAGTAGCTTTTTTCTTGTTTGCAACGGTTTTCTTTCTCCCTTTCCGTGTTCTGGCGTTATTCTTAGTGCTCTGTCCTCTTACAGGAAGACCTATTCTGTGACGAACACCCCGGTAGCAGCCAATATCCATAAGCCTCTTTATGTTCATTTGTGTCTCCGAGCGGAGTTCACCTTCAAGCTTATAATTATCGTTCAGAATCCTCCGGATGGAATTGATCTGTTCATCATTCCACTCTTCGACCTTAGCATTCCTGTCAACGCCAGCCTCATCGAGTACTTTTTGAGCAATGCTTCTGCCTACTCCGTAGATGTAAGTCAGTCCAACTTCGCCTCTTTTATTTCTTGGTAAATCTACACCAACAATACGTGCCATATAAAACTTTTCTTAAATGATGTGCAAAATTAGTTAAAATTATCCCTGTCTCTGTTTGAACTTGGGATTTTTCTTATTAATAACGTAAATGCGACCTTTTCGTTTGACTATCTTACAGTCAGAACTGCGCTTTTTTACAGATGCTCTTACTTTCATTACCTTAATATTTCTTATTTATACCTGAATGTTATTCTTCCTTTTGTTAAATCATATGGTGACATTTCCACCTTTACTTTATCGCCCGGCAAGATCTTTATATAATGCATTCTCATCTTTCCCGAAATATGTGCAGTAATAACGTGACCATTTTCGAGTTCCACCCTGAACATTGCATTAGAAAGGGCTTCGATGATAGTACCGTCCTGCTCAATTGATGGTTGTTTAGCCATACGATTACATTTTACTTAAAACTTTTTCTATAAATTCAAAAGTTGCTAATACATCTGCATTCCCCTTATCAACAGCAACAGCAAATTCAAAATGCGCTGAAGGCTTACCGTCAACTGTCTTAATGGTCCACCCGTCTTTCATTTGCAATGTCTCTTTTTTCCCGGCGTTAATCATAGGTTCGATGCAAATAACAAGCCCTTTTTCCATCTTTGGTCCGGTTCCCTGCTTACCGTAATTAGGTACTTCAGGTTGTTCATGTAATTTCCTGCCAATTCCATGTCCTACGAGTTCTCTGACAACAGAATAACCTCCGCTTTCTGCTTTGGTTTGTACTGCGAAAGAGATATCTCCGACCCTGTTTCCGGCAACAGCTTCTTTAACCCCTTCCTCAAGTGCGGCTCTGGTATAATCGAGCAGGCGCCTTACCTCTTCCTTTATCTCACCGACGGGGAAAGTATATGCACTGTCGCCATACCACCCGTTTAATATCACTCCGCAATCGACTGATATTATATCGCCCTCTTTAAGGATATAGTCCGATGGGATACCGTGAACCACTTCATCGTTTACAGATGTGCAGAGTGCATTCGGAAAACCACCATATCCCTTGAAAGCCGGAGTTGCACCATTATCGCGGATAAACGATTCGGCTATTCTATCGAGATAAAGAGTGGTTATCCCGGGTCTTATTATTGAAGCAATTTCCGCGAGTGTCCGTGACACCAGCATATTGCTCTCTTTTAACAACCCTACCTCTTCATCAGTCTTTAAATACAACATCAAAGAACGCTAAACTAATTATATCGATGTAACAGAGCCTGATCTTCCTTTAATACGACCTGACTTCATTAAACCATCGTAATGACGCATAAGCAAATGACTTTCAATCTGTTGAAGCGTGTCAAGGACAACCCCTACGAGAATGAGAAGTGATGTGCCTCCATAAAATTGTGCAAATTGTGGCGTTACACCTGATTTCACTGCCAAAGAGGGCAGAATAGCAACCATTGCCAGGAAAACTGAACCGGGGAATGTGATCCTCGACATAATTGTGTCGAGAAATTCCACTGTTTTCCTTCCTGGTTTAATACCAGGAATAAACCCTCCGTTTTTCTTCATATCTTCTGCCATCTGCACAGGATTAATGGTAATTGCAGTGTAGAAATAGGTAAAGACAATAATTAAAATTGCTGTTACCAGGTTATACCAGAATCCCCACATATTCGAGAAGGCAACAAAAAAGCCTGAACCCGAACTAGCGTAGCCGGCGATGATCATAGGGAGCATCATAATTGCCTGGGCAAAAATAATCGGCATTACTCCGGCAGCATTTACCTTAAGTGGTATATACTGACGCACCCCGCCATATTGTTTATTTCCAATGATCCTTCTGGCATACTGAACAGGAACCCGCCGTGTCCCCTGCACAAGAAGAATTGTACCAAGTACAACCACAAATAAGAATAATACCTCAACTATAAGCATTATTGCACCGCCTGCACCGTTCATTCTGGTTCCCGCTTCAAAGATGAAGCTTTGCGGCATCCGGGCGACAATACCTATCATTATTATAAGCGAAATTCCGTTCCCTATACCTTTATCGGTTATCTTTTCTCCCAGCCACATTACAAACATTGTTCCTGCAGTAAGGATTATTACAGAAGATACTGTAAAGAATGTTCCGGTAAGAATGAATGCCGATGGCGGAAGCTGGGCATGAAGGTTAATCAGGTATGTAGGTGCCTGAAGTATAAGTATAAGAACCGTAAGATATCTTGTATACTGATTCATTTTGCGTCTTCCGCTCTCTCCCTCTTTCTGTAATTTCTGGAAATAAGGGAAAACGATACCAAGCAACTGGACTACAATGGAAGCAGAGATGTAAGGCATGATCCCGAGGGCAAAAACCGAAGCCTGTGAAAAAGCTCCTCCCGAGAACATGTCGAGCAGACCCATAATCCCTGAATTGGTCTGACTCTTTAGGTTAGCCAGCTGTGAAGGGTCAATGCCCGGAAGTGTAACATATTTACCCAATCTGTACAATAAAATGATTCCAAAAGTATAGATAAGTCTTGCGCGAAGATCTTCTATCTTAAAGATATTTTTTAAAGTCTGAAACAGTTTCATGAAATTATAGTATTACAGCGGTTCCCTTTTTGGCTTCAATTGCTTCGATAGCTGACTTGCTGAATGCGTGGGCATGAACCTCAATTTTTCTTTCCAGTGTCCCCTTGCCCAGGATTTTAACCAAAGCATTTTTGGAAACAAACCCGGCAGTTACAAGCGTCTGAAAATCGATTTTTTCCAGATTATGCTGTTCTGCGAGATTCTGAAGAGTACTGATATTAATGCCTTTGTATTCTTTGCGGTTAATATTTTTGAAACCGTATTTTGGAACACGTCTCTGAAGTGGCATCTGGCCACCTTCAAATCCGATTTTCTTGCTATAACCTGATCTGGATTTAGCGCCTTTATGCCCCCTTGTCGATGTGCCTCCTTTACCGGAGCCTTGTCCGCGGCCAAGACGCTTACTTTTTTTAATTGATCCCTTAGCAGGTCTTAAGTTACTCAAATCCATAACTTTGAATTATAAATATGTTTAATACCTTAAATATTTTCAACTTTAACCAGGTGTCTTACTTTTACCACCATTCCTAATATCTGGGGGGTAGCTTCATGTTCAACACTATGGTTTAATTTACGAATACCGAGAGCTTCAATAGTTCTTTTCTGCCTTTCGGGTTTTCCGTTTTTACTTTTAACCTGGGTGATACGAATTTTTGCCATCGTAATGTTCTTTTCTAACCGTTAAAAACTTTTTCCATTGTAACACCTCTGTGTTCAGCAACTGAGAAGGCGTCTCTCATTTCGAGAAGAGCTGCAAAAGTTGCTTTCACAAGGTTGTGAGGGTTTGATGAACCTTTCGACTTTGCGAGTACATTTTTCACACCGACGCTCTCAAGAACAGCACGCATAGCTCCCCCTGCCTTAACACCAGTACCTTCGGATGCAGGTTTGATGAATACTTTTGCACCGCCGAATTTAGCAACCTGTTCGTGAGGTATTGTTCCATTGATAACAGGTACTTTTATCAGATTCTTTTTTGCATCTTCGATACCTTTTGCAATAGCAGTGGTTACCTCACTTGCTTTACCAAGACCATGTCCGACTATACCGTCCTCATTTCCAACTACAACAATAGCTGAAAAACTGAATGTACGTCCCCCTTTGGTAACTTTGGTTACTCTCTGGATACTAACAAGTCTATCCTTAAGTTCGAGATCGCTGGTTTTAACTTTTCTTATACCGTTTCCCATAATTCATTAGAATTTTAATCCGCCTTCGCGGGCTGCATCAGCCAATGATTTTACTCTGCCATGATATTTATATCCGCTTCTGTCGAAAACGACTTTCTCAATACCCTTTTCTTTGCATTTGGTAGCAAGAAGCTTTCCTACGAGTTTAGCCTGTTCAATTTTCTTTATACCTGTTTTGGCTGCAATCTCTTTTTCTTTAGAGCAGGCCGACAGAAGAGTAACACCATTCAGGTCGTCAACAACCTGAACATAAATCTGTTTATTGCTACGGTAAACTGCAAGTCTTGGAGCTTCTGCAGTACCATTTATTTTTTTCCGGATCCTCATTTTGATCCTTGTTCTTCTTTCCAACTTGGTTAAGGCCATGATTTTTTACTTTTACCAGATTAAACACTAGCAGATTTTCCAGCCTTCCTTCTAAGCTGTTCTCCAACAAACTTGATCCCTTTTCCTTTGTAAGGTTCGGGTGGACGGAGAGATCTGATCTTTGCAGCAACATGCCCGATAAGTTGCTTGTCGATGGATGTCAGGGTAATAATAGGATTACTCCTTCTTTCAGTTTTGGTTTCTACCTTAACCTCATTCGGAAGCATAATATTTACTTCGTGTGAAAAGCCAAGGCTCATCTCAAGGTTTTGCCCTTTTGCTTCTGCCCGGTAACCAACTCCGACAAGTTCAAGATACTTCCTGTATCCTTCAGAAACACCAACAACCATATTGTGGAGTAGTGCCCGGTAAAGACCATGCAACGACTTATGATTTTTTGATTCTGATGGTCTCGATAATATGATTTCATTCCCCACCACTTCCACCTTCAGGTCTTTGTCGACCACCTGGGTCAACTCACCCAAGGGGCCTTTCACACTAACCACATTGGTGTCACTGACATTTACAGTAACGCCTTTAGGCAGGTTTACAGGTAATTTTCCTATTCGTGACATTAAGCTATCCTCCTAATTAGTAAACATAACATAATACTTCACCACCAATTTTCTCTTTTTTTGCCTCTTTGTCGGTCATTAAGCCTTTAGAGGTTGAAATAATTGCAATACCCAATCCGTTAAGCACCCTCGGCATTTCGTCAACTCCAATGTATTGACGGAGGCCCGGGCGGCTGATTCTCTGTATTTCTTTTATTGCAGGTTTTTTGCTCTTGGCATTATATTTAAGAGCGATTTTTAATACACCCTGCGGTCCTTCACCATCAATAACCTTATAGCTGAGGATATAACCTTTTTCAAACAGAATTCTGGCAACCTCTTTCTTAAGATTGGATGCTGGTGCCTCCACGACCTTATGACCGGCCATAATGGCGTTCCTTATTCTGGTCAGTAAATCTGCAATTGGATCAGTCATCTTTTATTATTTAATATAGTTTAAATTTATTATCAATTTACCAACTGGCTTTTTTTATACCCGGAATAAGACCAAATGATGCCATTTCCCTGAAAGTAATCCTGCTTATCCCAAATTGTCTCATATAACCTCTTGGACGACCCGTTAATTTACAACGGTTATGCATTCTGTTAGGGTTTGAATTTCTGGGCAAGCGGCTTAATCCGATATAATCGCCATCGGCTTTCAGCTGGGCTCTTTTTGCAGCGTATTTCTGAGTCAGTCTTGCGCGTTTAACTTCGCGGGCTATCATCGATTCTTTAGCCATATTACTAGTTTTTATTATTTTTAAATGGTAAACCAAAATGCTTAAGCAGAGCTAACGCTTCCTCATCGGAATTTGCCGAGGTTACAAATGTTACCTGAAGCCCCATGATTTTAGCTATCTTATCAAGGTCGATTTCAGGGAAAATGATCTGCTCGGTAATTCCCAGTGTGTAATTGCCACGTCCGTCGAGTTTGGAACTGATCCCTTTAAAGTCGCGGATACGTGGAAGTGCAACTGATATCAGTCTCTCGAGAAATTCATACATTCTCTCTTTGCGTAATGTTACCATTATGCCGATAGGCATGTTTTTTCTCAGTTTAAAGTTTGAAATATCTTTTGTTGAGTTAGTCTGAACAGCTTTCTGCCCTGCAATATCAGACATCTCCTTAACACCGAATTCAAGCAATTTCTTATCGGCAATAGCCTGACCTACTCCCTGGTTGATAACAATCTTTTCCAACCTTGGGACCTGCATTACAGTTTTGTATCCGAATTCCTTCATTAATGCAGTGACGATCTCGTCTTTATACTTGGTTTTTAGCGCAGGTATGTACATTACTTGATTTCCTCTCCTGATTTTTTTGAATAACGCACTAATTTATCTTTTTCATTAAGTTTTTTACCAATACGGGTAGGTTTACCGGATGCAGGATCAATAAGCATCAGATTTGAGATATGGACCGGTGCTTCTTTCTTTATTATACCTCCCTGTGGAGCTTTGGTATTGGGTTTGGTATGTTTCGATACCAGGTTTACACCTTCTACAAGAGCTCTGTTTTTATCTCTGTCTACTTCCAGAACACGGCCTTTCTGACTTTTTGATTCACCGGTTATTACCATAACCGTGTCTCCCTTTTTAATATGTAATTTCTTCTGCATCGTTGTGTATTTAAATATATTACAACACTTCAGGTGCTAATGAAACAATCTTCATGTACTTGTCGCGGAGTTCCCTGGCAACCGGGCCGAAGATACGTGTACCACGTACTTCGTTCACATTGTTAAGAAGAACAACTGCGTTATCGTCGAATCTGATATAGGAACCATCGGCACGACGGATCTCTTTTTTTGTTCTGACGACAACTGCCTTGCTTACTGTACCTTTTTTTGCTTCACCTGAAGGAAGTGCGGATTTCACACTCACAACAATTTTATCACCTACGGTAGCATATCTTTTTTTGCTACCACCGAGTACTCTGATGCATAATACTTCTTTGGCTCCTGAGTTATCGGCTACGGTTAATCTGCTTTCCTGTTGTATCATGATTACTTAGCTCTTTCGATTATTTCAATTAATCTCCAGGTTTTATTCTTGCTCAGAGGCCTGGTCTCCGAGATACGTACAGTATCGCCAATATTGCATGAATTTGCTTCATCGTGCGCCATCAGCTTTTTTGTTCTGTTAATAAACTTGCCATAGATAGGATGTTTTACTTTCCTTTTTATGACAACGACGATTGATTTGTCCATTTTAGTACTGACAACTACACCTATACGTTCTTTTCTAAGATTCCTTTCCATTGCTGATCTAACTATTAGATTTCTTATTCAACTCTCTTGTTCGCAATTCGGTTAGCAGACGTGCAATCGTAAGCTTCACTCCTTTAACCTTTTGCGGGTTATCAAGAGGAGTGATTGCATGGTTAAGCTTCATACGAACGAGCATTGTCCTCTCCGTGTCGATTCTCTCGAGAAGATCTGAGCTGCTTAATTCCTTTATTTCTGAAGTTTTCATCTCTGTCAAAAGTATTATTCCTGTACGTAATCGCGTCTTACAATAAATTTTGTTGTTATTGGAAGTTTCTGAGCTCCCAGACGGAGAGCTTCTTTTGCAACTTCATATGGTACTCCTTCTGCCTCAAGCAGAATCCTTCCCGGAGTTACCGGTACAACAAATCCTTCGGGCGCTCCTTTTCCCTTACCCATACGTACCTCTGCCGGTTTCTTGGTAATAGGTTTATCGGGGAAAATCCGTATCCATAACTGACCTTCACGTTTCATATGACGCGTTACGGCCTGTCGAGCTGCTTCTATCTGCCTTCCGGTGATCCAGCTTTCCTGAAGTGCTTTGATACCAAATGACCCGAATGCCAGCTGGTTGCCTCTTTGTGCATTGCCTTTCATTCTTCCCTTCTGGGCTCTCCTGAATTTGGTCCTTTTCGGTTGTAACATTGCTCAAATATTGTTATAAAATTATATACTACTAAATGTCTTACCTTTTTGCTTTCCTTTTCAGGCTCTTGCTCTTAGCATTTCTTGCACCGATATTGGGACTAAGATCTCTCTTACCGAAAACTTCTCCGTTGCAGATCCATACTTTAACACCGAGCAGGCCAACTTTGGTATGAGCTTCAGCCAAAGCATAATCAATGTCAGCACGTAAAGTATGAAGTGGAATACGTCCCTCCTTGTAAGATTCGCTTCTGGCCATTTCAGCGCCACCAAGACGACCGGAGATCATAACTTTTATTCCTTCTGCTCCCATACGCATAGTGGAGGCAATTGACATTTTGATTGCACGACGGTACGAAATTTTACCTTCCAGCTGGCGGGCAATATTATTTCCGACTATGTTAGCATCCAGTTCAGGACGTTTAACTTCAAAGATGTTTATCTGAACCTCTTTCTTCGTAATTTTCTTGAGTTCTTCCTTCAGCTTGTCAACTTCCTGTCCGCCTTTACCAATAATGATACCCGGACGTGCGGTATTAACTGTTACAGTAATAAGCTTCAGCGTTCTTTCAATAATAATCTTGGAGATACTGGCTTTTGCGAGTCTGGCATTCAGGTATTCCCTGATTTTAGTATCTTCAACCAGTTTACCGGAAAAATCTTTTCCACCGTACCAGTTTGAATCCCATCCTTTAATTATACCTAATCTGTTACCTATCGGATTTACTTTTTGTCCCATCTGTTCTAATTTGATGTTTTTTCAACTTCCTTAATCATACTGTCAAGCACGAGAGTTACATGGTTTGATCTTTTTCTTACCCTGTAGGCTCTTCCCTGTGGTGCTGTCTGCAGTCTTTTCAATGAACGGCCTCCGTCGACATGAATCAGTTTTACAAAGAGATTGCTTTCTTCCACTCTTACACCTTCATTCTTCGACTGCCAGTTGGCAATTGCGGAGAGGAGTAGTTTCTCCAATCTGCGCGATGCCTCCTGCGAACTGAACTTGAGAACATCAAGTGCTTTGTTTACTTCCATTCCGCTTATCAGATCGGTTACCAATCTCATCTTTCGCGGAGACGTAGGACAGTTTTTGAGAATCGCCTGGTATCTGTTCTTGACGGCCTCTTTTTTCTGGTCAGCTGTATTTCTTTTTCTTGCACCCATTTCTAAATGTTTTTCAATGTTTACATTACTTATTTATTACCAGAGTGACCCCTGAAAGTACGTGTAGGTGAAAATTCTCCTAACTTATGGCCTACCATATTCTCGGTAATGTAAACGGGGATAAACTTGTTCCCGTTATGAACTGCTATAGTATGTCCGACAAAATCAGGTGAGATCACTGATCTTCTTGACCATGTCTTGAGCACTGATTTCTTTTGTCCGTCATTCATTTCAAGAATTCTCTTACCGAGTTTGAAATCAATGAAAGGGCCTTTTTTAATTGATCTACTCATATTATATCAGTTATTTTTTCCTTCTTTCAATAATAAATTTTGCAGAGTATTTCTTCTTGTCTCTGGTCTTGAAACCTTTTGCAGGAATTCCTTTGCGCGACCTTGGGTGTCCGCCGGAAGCTCTACCTTCACCACCACCCATCGGGTGATCGACAGGGTTCATAACCACGCCTCTTACTCTCGGACGTCGTCCCTGCCAGCGTGAGCGGCCTGCCTTGCCTGATCTTTCGAGGTTATGGTCGGGATTGGAGACTGTACCGATAGTTGCACGGCATGTTGAAAGGATCAATCTTGTTTCTCCCGAAGGAAGTTTGATCGTAGCATATTTCCCATCACGGGCTGACAGCTGGGCATAAGTTCCGGCACTTCGTGCGATTGCTCCGCCTTTACCCGGTTTAAGTTCAATATTATGGATGATAGTACCCATTGGTATATCACTAAGAAACATAGTATTTCCGATTTCCGGGGCAGCCTCTTTTCCAGACATTAATGTCTGACCGACCTGAAGCCCGACAGGTGCTACTATATATCTTTTCTCACCATCTTTATAAACAACAAGTGCAATTCTCGAAGAACGATTCGGATCGTATTCGATTGTTTTGACTGTTGCAGGCATTCCATCTTTTTCCCTGAGGAAATCGATAACTCTGTACATCTTTTTATGACCGCCTCCGATGTATCTCATAGTCATTTTGCCGTTAACATTCCTTCCTCCTGATTTTCTAAGCGGACGAAGTAAGGATTTCTCCGGCGTAGCACTTGAGAGAGTTTCAAAAGTGCCTGCGATCTTGTGTCGTTGACCTGGTGTTACAGGTTTGATCTTTCTGACTGCCATATAGGTTATTAAATATTGCTATAGAAATCAATTTTATTTCCTTCTGCAAGTGTAACAACAGCTTTCTTTGTAGCTGATGTTTTTCCTGTAAGAAGTCCCGATTTGGTATTACGGGATTTTATTTTCCCGCCATAGCGCATCGTATTTACCGAATCTACTGTAACACTGTACAGTTCTTCAACGGCTTTCTTTATCTGTAACTTATTTGCGTTTCTGGCAACGAGAAAACCATAGCGGTTAAATTTATCGCCCTGGCTTGTCATCTTTTCCGTTACAATCGGTTTAAGCAAAATATTCATCACTCAAAGTTTTCTAGTTTTCAAATGTTGCCTGTAAAACGTCAACTGCACTCTCCACAAGTATCAATGTTGAAGCCTTCATAATCTTGTAAGTGCTTAATTCACTGGCAATTACAACTTCAACCCCATGTACATTTCGGGTTGACAAATATATGTTATTATTTTGTTCTGGTAAAACAAATACTGATTTTTTATTTGAAATATTCAGGTTATTTCCCATTTTGATTATTTCCTTTGTTTTAGGAGCCTCAAATGAGAAGTCTTCCAGTACAATAATATTATTTGTTGATGCTTTATATGAGAGCGCGGATTTTCTGGCTAATTGTTTGACTTTCTTATTAAGCTTGAAGCCATAGAACCTTGGTTTTGGTCCGAACACACGTCCTCCTCCGCGGAACAGAGGGTTCCTTATGTTTCCTGCACGTGCAGTTCCGGTTCCTTTCTGCCTTTTAATCTTCCTGGTACTACCAGCTACCTCACCACGATCTTTGGAGCTATGGGTACCCTGCCTTTGATTGGCCAGGTACTGTTTTGTATCCAGATAAATAGCATGGTCGTTAGGTTCAATACCGAAAATTGAATCGTTAAGATTAACTTTTCTTCCGGTTTCCTTACCACTAGTATTAAGAATCGCTAATTCCATTATTTTGTAATTATTACGTAACCACCTTTTGGACCGGGGACTGATCCTTTAACAATAATTATATCATTCTCGGCCATCAGTTTTACAATTTTCAGGTCCATTGACATCACCTTATTTCCTCCAGTACGTCCAGCCATTCTCATGCCCCGGAATACTCGTGAAGGGAATGATGATGCACCTAGTGAACCAGGGTGTCTTAGTCTGTCGCTCTGTCCATGAGAAGTTCCGCCTACACCGCCGAATCCGTAACGTTTTACCACCCCCTGAAAACCTTTGCCTTTTGACCAACCTCTTACATCAACTATAGTATCAGGTCCGAAAAGTGCGGCTGTTAGTACTTCGCCTTCCTTAACCTGACCTTCATCAAAGCCTGTAAACTCAATGAGTTTCCTCTTTGGAGTTGTATTGACTTTTTTGAAATGGCCCATCTCGGCTTTAGTTGTATGCTTTTCCTTTTTATCTTCAAATCCAAGCTGTACAGCAAAGTAGCCGTCTTTTTCCACTGTCTTAATCTGAGTAACAACACATGGACCGGCCTGCAGAACCGTACATGGAACATTCTTTCCATTTTCATCAAAAATAGAAGTCATTCCTACCTTTTTTCCAATTAATCCCTGCATCTCTTTATTACTTTACTGGTTTCACACTTTAATTTCTACTTCAACTCCGCTTGGAAGCTCAAGTTTCATCAGAGCATCGATGGTTTTTGGTGTTGAGCTGTAAATGTCGAGCAGCCTTTTGTAGGAACAGAGCTGAAACTGCTCTCTTGCTTTTTTGTTTACAAACGGGGAACGAAGCACTGTATAAATCTTTTTGTGGGTTGGAAGCGGAATAGGACCGCTAACCACTGCACCAGTAGATTTTACTGTTTTTACAATCTTCTCGGCAGATTTATCCACCAGATTATGATCGTAAGATTTCAGTTTGATACGAATTTTCTGACTCATCTCTTTAAAGAATTTTTCCTTTTGTAATTTCTACAATTCTGTTTGATATTTCCGCAGGTACCTTTTCATAATGTGAGAACTCCATTGTTGAAGTTGCTCTTCCCGAGGTAAGGGTCCGAAGTACTGTAACATAACCGAATTTTTCGGACAGAGGTACTTTTGCTTTAACGACTCTTGAGCCTGCTTTCGATTCCATACCTTCCACTCTGCCTCTTCTTCTGTTAAAATCGCCAATAACATCGCCAACATATTCTTCAGGAGTAACAACTTCTGTAGACATGATAGGTTCAAGAATCACGGGATTGCATTTCCCCGCAAATTTCCTGAATGCCTGTTTGGCTGCAATTTCAAATGACAGAGCATCAGAGTCAACCGGATGGTACGAACCGTCTTTGAGTACTACTTTAAGGCTATCGAGCGGGAAACCTGCGAGAGGTCCGTTTAACATTGCTTCGCGGAATCCTTTTTCAATTGACGGAATATACTCCTTAGGAATATGTCCGCCCTTAACCTCATTTACAAATTGAAGACCTCTTACATTTACATCTGCCGGCATTAAATCAAAAGTCATATCAGCAAATTTTCCACGGCCTCCGGTCTGCTTCTTAAACACTTCCCGGAATTCAGCAGTTGTAGTAATGGCCTCCTTGTATGCAACCTGGGGCGCACCCTGATTACATTCAATTTTAAACTCCCTCTTCAGACGGTCAATGAGAATTTCCAGATGCAGTTCACCCATACCATGGATAATTGTCTGCCCGCTATCGGGATCAATTCTGACCTGGAATGTCGGATCTTCTTCGGCAAGTTTATTGAGTGCCATTGATAATTTATCAATATCGGCCTGAGTTTTAGGCTCGATTGCCACACCAATAACCGGCTCCGGAAAATCCATTGATTCAAGCAATATCGGTTTATTAATTGCACATAATGTATCACCGGTCTTGAGATCTTTAAATCCAACACCCGCACATATATCGCCGGCCGAAATACTTTCTTTAGGATTCTGTTTATTGGCATGCATCTGGAACAGGCGGTTAATACGTTCCCTCTTCCCTGTGCGGATATTCAAAACTGTATCTCCGGCATGGAGAACACCTGAATAAACGCGTAAGAAAGCCAGACGGCCCACAAACGGATCAGTTGCTATTTTAAATGCGAGAGCGGCCAATGGTGCTTCATCGTCAGGCTCACGTGTAATTTCTTCATCATTTCTTGGGTCAATTCCGGTTACAGCTCCTTTATCAACAGGGGAAGGCAGGAAAGCGATTACAGCATCGAGAAGACTCTGTATTCCTTTATTTTTGAAAGCAGCTCCGCAGATTACCGGGATTGCAAGTCCGTCAATAGCTGTTTTTCTGAGAGCAACGAGAATTTCTTCTCCGGTAATTGACTCATGATCTTCAAGATATCTGGCAAGAAGAGTATCATCAACCCCAGCAACAGCTTCAATCAGTTTTCCTCTCCACTCATCAGCTTCCTCTTTCATATTCTGAGGAATCTCCTCGGTCTCAAAACGGATACCAGTTGCTTCGTCGTTATAATAAACGACTGCTTTCATATTCACCAGGTCAACAAAACCTTTGAAATTCTCCTCTGCACCAATCGGTATCTGAACTGGGACGGGATTAGCTCCGAGTTTTTCCTGAATCTGCTGAACAACGCTGTAAAAATCAGCTCCCGCACGGTCCATTTTATTAATAAAGGCAATTCTTGGGACAACATATTTATTTGCCTGTCTCCAAACAGTTTCTGACTGAGGTTCAACACCTCCTACTGCACAGAAGACGGCAACAGCACCATCAAGAACCCTTAGTGATCTTTCAACTTCAACTGTAAAATCAACGTGGCCGGGAGTATCAATAATATTAATCTTATAATCTTCTCCCCTGTATTTCCAGTAAGTAGTTGTAGCGGCAGAGGTTATTGTAATTCCTCTCTCCTGTTCCTGAACCATCCAGTCCATCTGGGCATTGCCATCATGTACCTCGCCCATGCGATGGGTACGACCTGTATAAAACAGAATACGCTCTGTTGTAGTGGTCTTCCCGGCATCGATGTGAGCCATGATTCCAATGTTTCTGGTATATTTCAGGTTTTTATCCATCTATACTTAATATCCTACTGCCTCTTATAATCAATTAAAACCGGAAATGAGCGAAAGCTTTGTTTGCTTCGGCCATCCTGTGAGTATCTTCTTTCTTCTTATATGCTCCACCTTCAAGTTTATAAGCCGCCATAAGCTCTGCTGCAAGTCTTTCAGCCATTGAATGACCGGTTCTTTTCCTTGCAAAAGAGATCATGTTCTTCATGCTGATGCTTACCTTTCTGTCAGTCCTGATCTCCATAGGCACCTGGAAAGTTGCACCACCAACCCTGCGGGCTTTTACTTCAACCTGAGGGGTAACATTGTCAAGAGCCTGCTTGAATATTTCGAGCGGGGACTTGCCTTCGCCTTTAAATTTATCTCCGACTATTTCAAGTGAGTCGTAGAAAATTTTAAAAGCCAGGTTCTTTTTACCATTGAACATAAGATTATTCACAAACCTCGTTACATACGAATCTTTATATTTGGGATCCGGTAACAGAATCCTCTTCTTTGGTTTTGACTTTCTCATTATCTTATTCCTTTAACTGTTACTTCTTAGGCCTTTTAGCACCATATTTTGATCTTCTCTGAGTACGACCATCAACCCCGGAGGTGTCGAGAGCACCACGAACAAGGTGATAACGCACACCCGGAAGATCTTTAACCCTTCCACCTCTGATCAATACGATAGAGTGTTCCTGAAGATTATGACCTTCTCCGGGAATATAGGCGTTGACTTCCTTCTGGTTGGTTAGCCTTACCCTGGCAACCTTCCTCATGGCTGAATTAGGTTTCTTTGGCGTTGTGGTGTAAACACGAACACAAACACCCCTTCTCTGAGGACATGAATCCAGAGCAGGAGCTTTACTCTTGTCTACCAGTTTTTTCCTGCCTTTTCTTACTAACTGATTAATTGTCGGCATATATCCAATTTATTTTAGCATTAATTTTTACTCAAAAAAAT
Source organism: Bacteroidota bacterium (assembly GCA_037143835.1). GTDB lineage: Bacteria > Bacteroidota > Bacteroidia > Bacteroidales > VadinHA17 > LD21. The sequence continues at coordinate 2,735 of JBAWXY010000031.1, read as the reverse complement.
GGTTTGCAAAGGTATTGTTTTTATTTCTTAATTCACAAACAGTATGTTATTTTTTTAAAAACAAAATAACAGACATGATTCAGATACCTGATTATTCCCAATAATCAGTCCTTAAAGCACGTTTAAAACAATATATCTTACTTAAAAATGTAAGTTATCAACAGGTTCCTTCCCGATCTTTCCTTAGCGAAAAACGTTTTGTAAACTTACTGTGAAAGAAAAACCGGTACTCCTGTATTTCAAAAAACTGCTGCAAAGAAAATAAAAAATTTGTAATTCTCATCTCTTTCTTATACTGTTTTTAAAAAATTATTATTTTTGTTCCCTTCTCATCAGAGTATATAGTAAATAAGTATAACATATAATATCAAGAAAAATATGAAAACATTCCATGCGGACCAGATTAAAAACATTGCCCTTCTGGGGAACTCGGGATCAGGAAAGACGACCCTTGCAGAAGCGATGCTTTTTAATGGCGGCATCATCGAAAGAAGAGGTACAATCGAAGGAAATAACACAGTCTCCGACTATCGCCCTATTGAGCATGAAAACGGAAACTCAATCTTTTCGACAGTCCTTTATACCGAATTTCAGAATAAGAAAATTAACATTTTGGACACCCCCGGTTTGGATGATTTCAGCGGTGGAGTTATCTCATCACTTTTTGCCTCCGATGCCGTCGTAATGACAATCAACGTCCAGAATGGTGTTGAGGTCGGAACAGAGATACATTTCAGACACGCTGAAAAAGATAATAAGCCGCTAATATTTGTGGTGAATGGCTTGGATCATGAAAAAGCCAATTTTGAGAAGTCAATTGAGATGCTGAAGGAAAGGTTAAGCAGCAATATGATACTCATTCAGTATCCTGTTAATGAAGGAGTTGGATTCAACTCTATTATTGACGTTCTTAAAATGAAAATGCTCCGCTATTCGAAAGATGGTGGAAAGGCTGAATTAGTTGACATTCCTGCTGATCATGCAGCCAAAGCTGCCGAATTGCATAGTGCACTCGTTGAAAAAGCAGCTGAAAGTGATGAAGCACTCATGGAATTGTTCTTTTCTAACGATACCCTGAGTGAAGAAGAAATAATAAAAGGGATAGCCAAAGGAATAGTAACCAGGGGAATGTTCCCGGTATTATGTTTGTCTTCAAAAAACAATATCGGTGTTGACCGTCTTATGGAATTCCTCGTCAACGAAGCTCCTTCAATCGCAGATATGCCGGCTCCTGTCAACAGCAAGGGGAATGAAGTTAAACCAAATCCTGCCGGACCGGCTTCTGTCTATGTTTTTAAATCATCAATAGAAGAACATATCGGTGAGATACACTACTTCAGGGTATATTCCGGGAAGGTTACTGAAAACCTAGATGTTATCAATAGCAATAACAGCACAAAAGAACGCTTGTCACAATTGTACGTATGCGCTGGGAAGAACAGAACAAGGGTTCCGGAACTTTGCACTGGTGATATCGGAGCGTTTGTAAAACTTAAAAACACTAAAACCGGTCACACCCTTAATGTACCCGGAAATGACTGGAAATACGAAGGAGTTAAGTTTCCTGAACCAAAATACCGTACGGCAATTAAAGCTCAGAGCGAAAGTGATGACGAGAAACTTGGTGAAGCTCTGAATAAAATTCATCTTGAAGATCCAACAATAAGAATCGAGTATTCCAAAGAACTAAAACAGATAATTGTACACGGCCAGGGAGAATACCATCTTAATATTATGAAGTGGCATCTTGACAATATTTATAAGATACACACTAACTTCAACCCTCCGAAAATACCTTATCGTGAGACAATTACAAAATCAGCCCATGCTGATTACCGCCACAGGAAGCAATCTGGAGGTTCAGGCCAGTTTGGTGAAGTTCATATGATTATTGAACCTTTCGAAGAGGGCTCCAAAGAAGCGACAATGCAAAAGATTAATGGGAAAGATGTAAAAATATCAGTCCGTGACAAAGAGGAGATTGATCTCCCATGGGGTGGAAAACTGGTGTATGTAAACAGTATTGTCGGAGGATCTATTGATGCCCGCTTTATGCCTGCAATCCTGAAAGGAATAATGGAAAAGATGGAGATTGGCCCACTCACAGGATCATATGCCCGCGATATAAGGGTATATGTATATGATGGTAAAATGCACCCGGTTGACTCAAATGAAATATCTTTCCGCCTTGCCGGAAGAAATGCTTTCAGTCAGGCATTTAAAAATGCCGGACCGAAAATTATGGAACCGGTGTATGATGTTGAAATAATGGTCCCGTCAGACCGTATGGGTGATGTGATAAGCGACCTTCAGGGCAGACGTGGTATGGTTCTCGGTATGGCAAGTGAAAAACGTTTTGAGGTTATCAAAGCAAAAGTGCCTCTCGCTGAGATGAATAAATATTCTACATCACTAAGTTCAATAACAGGTGGCCGTGCAATGTATTCGATGAAATTTGCAGAATATGCACAGGTGCCCGGCGATGTCCAGGATGCTGTAATCAAAGCATACTCGGAGGAAGAAGAAGAAGAATAGAAAATTTATTAAAATATCAGAATAGTAAAATCGCCTCATTTCTGAGGCGATTTTTGTTTAATTAGGAGTCTAAGGTGTTAAATATAAAAAAAGGAACTGCCACAAACCAGCTCCTCATTATTAATCAGAAATTTTTATACTGTCTTTTGAATATCCCAAACAAAGGCACGTATTCCTACCTCATCATTGACAGCATCAAT
>JBAWXY010000030.1:0-19067 GCA_037143835.1 Bacteroidota bacterium | reverse complement strand
TTCACTTTACACTTTTGATTATGCCATACAAAGAAAAAAAAGTCGAAAAACTCTATTATTCTATAGGGGAAGTAGCTGAAATGCTGAAAGTACCAGTCTCAACAGTCCGTTTCTGGGAGAATGAATTCGATATTCTGAAGCCCATGAAGAATAAAAAGGGAAACAGGCTGTTTACTCCGGCAGATATTAAAAACCTGAGGATAATCCATCACCTTGTAAAAGAGGAAGGCATGACACTTTCAGGTGCAAAGAAGAAACTATCTGAAAAGTGGGATGAGACGGATTATAAGTTTGAGATAAATGAGTCGCTGCAGAAGATTAAAACTATACTAATGGACATAAGAGATAATATTTAATATGAAGTTAAAAGATCTTTGTTCTTATCTCGATTCAGCGGTGCCATTGTCATTCCAGGAAGGTTATGACAATTCGGGGCTGCAGGTTGGTTTTCCTGAGAAGGAGGTATCTTCGGCATTGATAACTCTTGATGTTACTGAGGAGGTCATTGATGAGGCGATCTCAGGAAAATGCGATGTTATTGTTTCACACCATCCGCTGATATTCAACGGGATAAAGAGGATTACCGGCAGAACATTTACAGAAATGATCCTGTATAAAGCTGTTAAACATGATATAGCCATCTATTCATCTCATACTAATCTTGATGTTTTCAGCAACGGAGTAAGCAGAAAAATGGCAGAAAAGCTCAAGCTTCACAATATAAAAGTATTGTCACCAGTAAAAAACAGTTTAGTAAAACTTGTTACATACATTCCTGAATCTCATCTTGAAAAAGTGAGGGAAGCGATCTTTAAAGCAGGAGCAGGAGTGATTGGCAATTATGACCAGTGTGGATTCACTATTTCGGGAACAGGTAGTTTCAGGGGAAACGAAAACACCAAACCTTTTGTTGGTGAAAAAGGAAAGATCCATTTTGAAAAAGAGATAAGATTTGAAACAGTACTTTTTTCTCATTTGAAAGAGAAAGTGATAAAGGTCCTTCTTGAGGTTCATCCTTATGAAGAGGTTGCATATGATATTTATATTCTTGAAAATAATAATGTTGAGATTGGGTTAGGATGTATTGGAGAATTTAATGATGCTATAGCAGAAGACGATTTTTTGAAACTTGTTTCTTCAGTTTTTGATGCAAAGGGTGTCAGGTACTCGAAACCGGCAGGGAAACCGGTGAGAAAAGTTGCGCTTTGTGGCGGTTCTGGTGCTTCACTGCTTAATATGGCTATATCTTCCGGAGCTGATGCTTTTATTACTGCCGATATTAAATATCATATTTTTTTTGATGCCGATAATAAGATTCTGCTTGTTGATACCGGTCATTTTGAAAGCGAAAAATTCTCAACAGAAATTTTATACGACCTGATTGTTAAAAAATTCCCTAAATTTGCAGTCCGGTTTTCAGAAACAAATACGAATCCGATAAATTATTTGTAAAAATGGAAAAAACAAAATCACATGAGTCTGAAATTTCTGTAGAAGAGAGACTAAGAGCATTATTTGGTCTGCAGTTAGTTGATTCAGAGATAGATAAGATTAAAACACTAAGAGGAGAATTACCTCTTGAGGTACAGGATCTGGAAGATGAAATAGCAGGACTTGAGACAAGGTTAGGGAATCTCAAAGAAGAGGTTGTTAACCTGGAGAAATCGGTTTCAAAGAAGAATAATGAGATAACCGATGCCGAAGCTCTGATAAAAAAATACGAGGAGCAGCAAAAAAATGTTAAAAACAACAGGGAATTTGATTCTCTTTCAAAAGAGATTGAATATCAGAATCTGGAAATTGAATTATTCAATAAAAAAATTAAGGAATTCAACTTTCTGATTGGAGAAAAGAAGCTGGTTATTGCTGATTCAGAAGTCACACTTGCTGACCGTAAATCAGATCTTGAAAATAAAAAATCAGAGCTTGATGAAATCATTTCTGATACCCAGAAAGAGGAAGAGGGTCTCTATAAAAAATCTGAAAAGGTTGAAAAAATAATTGAAGAAAGGTTACTGACAGCATACAAGAGGATCCGTTCCAATGCGCGAAATGGTCTGGCAGTGGTGCCTGTTCAGAGGGATGCATGTGGTGGTTGTTTTAATCAGATCCCGCCCCAGAGACAGCTCGATATCAAATCAAGAAAGAAAATCATTGTCTGTGAATATTGCGGACGAATTCTTGTGGACGATGAAATAATAAAAGAAGGTCATTTGTAGATGACTTATTGCCTTCATGAACTCACCCCCTTGTGTTCCCCCTAAAAGGGAGAAATATTTCTGCAAATAACTGTAATTCAACTAAATAGAACAAAATATTCTCCCCCTGGGGGAGATGCCGCGCAGCGGCAGAGGGGTTTCCCTCCCAAAATGAAAAGCCCCCTGGTGGAGATGCCGTGCAGCGGCAGAGTTCATGTTGCAAACAAACAGGGGTTGCCTGCCTGCCAGTAGGCAGGGGGTGAGGTAAAAAAAAAATATCCTTAACTTTACATCATAACTCAGAATCTCATTCCATTACCATTGCTGAATTCAAAAAACAGATGACAGAAGGTATTCCCGGAGAACTGCCTGCCCCAAAACATTATGATTTTAACCTGAATCATGCACCAAAGAGAAAAGATATACTAAACAACGCTGAAAAAAAACTTGCTGTAAAAAATGCCCTCAGATATTTTCCCGAAAAATTTCATTCTGTTCTGGCAAAAGAGTTTGTACAGGAACTGGCAGCGTATGGAAGGATATACATGTACAGGTTCATACCTGATTATGAGATAAAAGCCCGTCATCTTGATGATTTTCCACACCGGTCGCGCAGTGCAGCAGCAATCATGCTAATGATCTCAAATAACCTGGATCATGCTGTTGCCCAGCATCCTCATGAATTAATAACCTACGGTGGTAACGGAGCTGTATTTCAAAACTGGGCACAGTATCGCCTGACAATGAAGTATCTTTCTGAAATGACTGATGAACAGACTCTTGTCGTTTATTCAGGTCATCCGCTTGGTCTTTTCCCCTCACATAAGGATGCCCCAAGGTTAGTTGTGACCAATGGCATGGTAATCCCTAATTATTCTACCCAGGATCACTGGGAAAAGTTTAACGCACTTGGTGTTTCTCAGTACGGTCAGATGACGGCAGGTTCGTATATGTATATCGGACCGCAGGGTATTGTTCATGGAACAACAATTACTCTGCTTAATGCAGGTAGGATGATCAGCAAAACAGGCGAGGGGTTGACCGGTAAACTGTTTGTATCATCCGGGTTGGGAGGAATGTCAGGGGCGCAACCTAAAGCTGCGGACATAGCAGGTATTATTTCGGTGATAGCTGAAGTGAATACCAAGGCTATTCAAACCAGGCATTCCCAAGGTTGGGTAGATGAGGTCTTTTCTGATATGGATAAACTTATAAGGAGAGTGAAGCAGGCAACTGCAGCTAAAGAAGTGACTTCAATAGCCTATGAAGGCAATATAGTTGATGTTTGGGAGAAATTTGCAGATGAGAATATAAATGTTGATCTCGGCTCTGACCAGACTTCACTGCATAATCCCTGGGCAGGAGGATATTATCCGGCCGGTTTAAGTTTTGAGGAATCAAACCGGATGATGGCGGAAGATCCTGAAAAGTTCAGAGAAACTGTACGCAAGTCACTCCGACGCCAGGTTGAGGCAATAAACAGGCATGCAAAAAGGGGGACTTATTTTTTTGATTATGGTAATGCATTCCTTCTTGAGGCTTCACGGGCAGGAGCCGATGTGTTGAATCCCGAAGGGGAGTTCAGATATCCATCTTATGTTCAGGATATTATGGGACCAATGTGTTTTGATTACGGTTTTGGTCCATTCAGATGGGTTTGCTGTTCAAACGATCCCGCTGATCTGGAGGTATCTGATACAATTGCATCAGTTACACTCGGAAAATTAATTGAAAAATCACCTGTTCAGATAAAGCAGCAGATGGCTGATAATATTCATTGGATAAAAGAAGCAGGTAAAAACAGACTGGTAGTTGGCTCACAGGCAAGAATTTTATATGCCGATGCCGAAGGAAGAATGGCAATCGCCGATGCATTTAATAAAGCTGTTGCAGAAGGGAAAATATCTGCACCTGTTGTAATCGGAAGGGATCATCATGATGTGTCAGGCACCGATTCACCTTTCAGGGAGACATCAAATATCTATGACGGATCAAAATTCACAGCCGACATGGCTGTTCAGAATGTAATTGGAGATTCTTTCCGTGGAGCTACCTGGGTATCATTGCATAACGGAGGCGGAGTAGGATGGGGCGAGGCTATCAATGGCGGTTTCGGGATGTTACTCGATGGTACAGAGGATACCGGAAACAAACTCAGGATGATGCTTCACTGGGATGTCAATAATGGTATTGCACGCCGCAGCTGGGCTCGTAACAAGGAGGCAATGTTTACATTGAAAAGAGAGATGGAGAGAACCCCCGGCCTTAAGGTCACAGTGCCATATATAGCAGACGATGAAATAGTTGAGGAAGCTTTTAGATAGGTATGAGGTATGTGGTATGGGGAACCTTCCAAAGCACAAAATGAAAACTTAATTTGAAAGAAGAACAACTGCAATTGCGATTATCCCCTCTTCTCTTCCTGTGAATCCGAGCTTTTCAGTGGTTGTAGCTTTTATTGTAACGTTGTCTGGTTCTGTTTTAACCACAGATGAAATAATTGTTCTCATTTCGGGAATGAAGGAAGCTATTTTTGGTTTCTCGAGGCATACAGTACTGTCGATATTGACTACACTGAATCCTTTTTCCTGTACCAGATTAAAGGTCTTTTTAAGAAGTATTTTGCTGTCGATGTTTTTATATTCCGCACTGGTGTCGGGGAAATAATATCCGATATCCCTTAATCCGGCGGCACCAAGCAGGGCGTCGCATATTGCATGCAGAAGAACATCACCGTCGGAGTGAGCCACGCCCCCTTTTTCAGAAGGTATTCTGACCCCCCCGAGCCATAAATTCAGTCCTTTTTCAAGCCGGTGAAAATCAATACCCTGACCTATTCTGATATTCATCCCCGTGATATGCTGGTGTTTTTTAAAGCATTGAAATCGAAAGCGAGAGAAAATCGCAAGGTATGTGCAAGAGCATTGTCTTGTCTCAGTGGCATCAGATATGAGAAATCAAGTGTAAATCCTTTCAACCTGAACCCTGCACCTGCAGTGAAGTATTTGCGGTTACCTTTGGTTTCATACTCATGATAATAACCGCCTCTCAGGGCAAACTGGTTATTGTACCAGTATTCTGCACCGAATGAATAGGTTATTTCATGGAGTTCTTCCTTAAACCCACCCGGGGCATCAAAGAATGACTGTAAGATTGCAACCGGGACAGCAACATCAGGATCCTTCCCGGCTTTAATTTCAGTTAAGGCAGAACGGATTGTATCCCCTCTTTCATTGATATCTCCAATATTAAAATATATAGGAGTTGTCGGAACAAGATGTTTATTGATGTCGATTGTAGCTGTAATTTTATTGTAGGAGTCAAGATTTATTGTGGCTGCTGTACCGAGGCGCATATTCATGGGAATAAAATCAGATGTCTGTGAATGAGGTTTATAACTCATTTTTGATCCTATGTTCGAGAAATTGAGTCCAAAACCAAGTCGGGCATCTTTGCTGAAAAGAGTGATATCCTTCTGGTAATACCCTGAAATGTCAGCAGCAAATGAGGTTCCGGGCTTTGTTTCATCTCCTCCGGAGTAGGATCCGCTGGTGAGGTTTGAATAGATGAACCTGAATGCGATTCCACCGGAAAGATTATCGGTAAATAACCTTGAATAGGCAGCATCGAGTGCAAATTCATTCGGATTGATGTCACGTATTGCCTCTCCGAATTCATCGGTTAATGGAACTTTTCCAAGCGAAGAATATAGGAGACCCGCGCTTAAAACCTGTTTTGCGTCGAGTCTTTTGTATCCGGTAAGGTATGCAATATTGATATCGGGTACAAGATTCCTTAGCCAGGGAGAATATGAAATTCCGACTCCACTTTCGCCATCGATAAATGCAAATTTCGCAGGATTCCAATGCATGCTGTAGACGTCAGGTGATGTAGCAACACCTGCATCGCCCATCCCTCCGGCTCTCGAATCGGGAGCTATCGTTAGGAACGGAACCACGGTTTGTATTGCATTAAGCTCTCCGGTACTTTGTTGTGAAAAAAGTTCCGAATTACCCCCAAGGGCTGCTAAAAAAATCAATACTGCAACTGCCTTTTTATTCATGTTGATTTTTATCATTCTACGATTCTGCAAATATAAAACAAAAATTTACCCCTTATATTGTGTAACTGTCACAAAATGATCATACGGCCCGAAATCCTTGCTGTTTCACCACTTTCAGTCGTAACAATAACTGAATAAAGATAGATACCTCTGCCGACTCTCTTTCCTCCGTCATCATTTCCATTCCAGATTACAGGAGGAAGAGAATAACCAGTTGATGGAACTTTAGTTTTTATAATTTTTATTAACCTGCCATTCAGACTAAAAATATTTATAATGATATTTAATTCAGCTGCAGGTCTGTTGTGCCCGGCACTGATCCTGGTCTCGCTGAGGAATGGATTCGGATAGTTAATCAGATTTTTAAGTACGAATTTTTCCCCTGTTTCAACCAGGAATATTATCGACTTTTCTGAGGAGTTATTATAATTATCCCATGCTTTTACGGTAAGAGTATGACTGCCTCCGCTTAATCCCGACAGGTTATAGATAATCCTTCCCTTCTTATAATTATCAAAATCATTTTCAAAATAGTTATTGAGGACAAAAGAGCTGTTGGGATCATTATCAAGAAATCCTGTCAGATCATGTCCAATACCTGATCCGGTTGTATTAATGCCGCCCTTATCTTCAATGATTGCCAGCAACTTAGGATTATTATCAGTTATGCCTCCATTTCTGAAGAGGGTGTCATTCATAAATAGGTTAATATCAGGACCAGAAGTGTCAGGAAGAGCTGTATCAGAGAATCCTCCTACAACTATATCGGAGAAATTCCCGTTCATGTCTTCATTCTCATTATTGGCATAATAGCTGATCTTTCCGGTTCCGAACGAATAATCAATATCCCTGGGGACAATGAAAATAAACCTGAATCTACCGTCTTTTGCCATCGTCTTGCCACTGAAAAGAACGTTGTTCCTGAGATCGAATTCCATGGTTTGCCCACCATCATTTGCAAGAGTTTTTATTTTACTTGCTTTATCGTACACCAGCGGGGAGACCACTCCATTAAAATTGTTCATAAAGTTTCCGTCCTGATCTTCAATATGTCCGGCAACTGTTACAAGAGACAGAGCCTTAAGACTGTCTGAATTATCCGAAACCGAAACATTATTAATGGAATCTGTAATTACCTTTCCGTGCCATGGCCAGGCAAGTTTTAAGGCCGGATCGCCGAGTAAGGAAAAGTTCCTTTTATTCGGACCACTTCCTGAATTATTTTTGGCTATCCTGATAATGTCACCTAAACACATGGTGTTACCGGATTCGTCGCGATCAAAAGCGGAATTGAATATGTTTTTGTTAAGAAAATAATTTGGAGCAGAATAAACAACCCGGGTAGTTGACATTAATGCAATACCGCCTCCATCACTTTTTAGAAGCACTAGTTCCCCGGCTGAAGTCTTCCCTGTCATCTCCTTTGTTATTACATTAATTTCAATATCATCGAACCGGCTGAATTCACATGTTGCTGTAATAAATAGGGGAAGTTTACCATAGTTTTTCCAGGAGTTAATATCCTCCATTTTAAGCACCCTCTCGTGGGCAAGGCCACTCTCGTTGCCATGACCCGTATAGTTGAAAATAAGGCATCCTGAATTTATGCGATCGTTGATTGCTTTAGTAACTTCCGGATAGGATTGTCCGTTTACATTGGTTGTTTGTCTGAAAGCATCCAGATAAATCTTTTCGATATTGAAAGAAGGAACACTGTCGTTAAGAAAAGAAGCAAGTCCTTCAGCATCAGATATATGTGTATTTACGTCTTCATCATCTGCGATAAGTGCGATCACATTTCTCCATTCGCCCATGTTAGCAGGATCGAGGTATCTGATGATCTTCGAGAGGATAATGCCTGCCTGTGTGGTATCGGAAACCGGTAATCTGCCAATACCAATATCTTCAGTGCCCTCTGCTTCTCCTTCACCATCTTCGAGCAATCCGTAGAAATCGTCGGATGTAAAAGAAGAGACAATAACATTTGAATTTTGCGACTGGTAAGTTGGAATGAAATTTGGATTATTCGGAGGGAGTGTTTTATTCTCATAAGAACCGTCTCCAAAAAGAAGCAGATACTTAAGAGGATGGCTGCTGCCTTGCTGATTCAGATACTTCATTCTGACAAAATTTCTGATAGCTGCAATATCCGGGATTCCACCGGAAAATTCATTATATACCTGTTCAAGTGTTACAACCTGCGAAAGGAGACCGCTGTTATTAAGATGAATATTTGCCAGTTTTTCAGCATATTTTCTGAACAAAGAGTGGGTAATAATAATCATATCAGCTGGTTCAGAAGAATGAAGATCCTGGTTTGGTACTGCAGCCGGTTTAATGGTTGGTGTCAATACGTTACCCGATGTAAATGCAATAAAAGTTTTAAGGGTATCAGTAGCTGTTTTGAACGTAATATTGTCTCCGGTTCTCGTATACTGAATCTGCTTTGTATTCATAGGGTCAGAAATATCCCAGATTATGGCATCATTAATAAGGCTTTTTATTGAGAACCCGGTTATCCTTCCTTGTGCAATGGACCTTGAATCACTATATTGCATAGCAGGGCCGGTGTATGAATTTGATTTTCTTCCCTGCAGTTTTACCCAATCAATCCATCCTTTTGCGCCGGCTTCACCGTTATCATAATATCTTATTTCTATTACAGGGGATGTCGATGCCGGAAATATTGAACCGGTGGAATCAACAATCTGGGCATAAGTGCCGGTAGTATTAAAAAGATTAACGCTTTGGACCTGAATACTTTTCCTGAGTGTTGCTCCTTCATAGAGTCTGAAAATGGTTGGAACAGATGCCCTGGCAGCAACCCTTATACTGTAATTTATTTTTTCTGAAGTCAGAAGATCTGTAAAACCAGGATTGATCTGAAGGCTCGCAATTCGCTGAAACCATTCTCTTCCCGATTTAATCAGGTTTTCATCTTCCTGTTCATGAACGAATAAAGCATCGGATTCTGATGAATAGTAATTAGCTGGCTGAAGAGATTCTCCGGCCGTTGCGACTCTTTTTCCCGGAGATGAACCTGAAGTGATGAAATAAAATGCTGTGTCGGAATAATTGTGCCGGAGGAAATCATACTCTTTGGAAGTTTTATTATAAATCCACCTGCTTGTGCCTTTTCCAAAGAACAAGAGATAATCACCTTCATTAAAGATGCCATCGCTTCCTTTATAAGTAAAAACTGATAATTCTTTAAGGTCATCAGGTTTGGGAGCATTATTGTAATACGATAACTGTCCGGTATTGTTACAAAATATTCTTGGATTAGAGGGGTTCACCAATCCAAGCTGCCTGAGTTTTGAATAATCAATCCTGTAAATTCCGTCAGTAGTGATTGCAATTCTGAACCATTCACCTGAAGAGAGAACTGAATAAGATGAATAACTATCTTTGCCTTTTTGTCCGTATATGTTAACTGGTAAGAGCAAAAGAAAAAGTGTTAATATTTGAACTAATCTTTTCATCATTCCTGACAAAGATAGAAATGTGCTTTTTGTTTGCTAACTTATTTTGTTTTTTTGAATGCTGATCAGGTTATAATAATAACGACATCATTCCGTTGATATTGCAGTAATTAATCATAATATAATTGATTTTAAAGGTATGATGCAACTCGCATATTTTGGATTATATTACTCAAGAGTTTGTATTTGTAAAACATGCCCGGTTCATAATATGTTGAAGCAACTTAGTAAAATACTGATATTCATTTTTGTCATCCCTTCTTATTGTTTTGGACAGGAGACTGATTCGGGGCCGGGCTATCAGATGATAATGATGAGTAATCCGGCATTTTCGGGTAGCGAGGGAGACGGAGTATTGAGGTTGTCATATCTTAATTTTTATCCTGGTAACAATTATAACCTGCATTCTGTTTATTTTTCTTATGATTCATATTTTCCTGCTTTGCATGGTGGAGCAGGATTTTATCTCACTGATGATTACCTGGGAGGAATTGTAAATGATTTAAGAGGAGGATTATCATATGCATATTTTTTACAGGCGGGTAAAGATCTGTTCATTAATGCAGGCCTTTCAGCTTCAGTTTATCACCGGGGCTATAATTTTGACAAAGCAATTTTACCAGATCAGATCGATCGGTTTGGAGCGGTTGCTTTCCCTTCCGGCGAAATACTGGCAACTAAAGGACAAACAGTATTTGATATAGGAGCAGGTTTTCTTTTTATTTCGGGAAAATATTTTGGAGGGTTTTCAATTAATCACCTTGCTGAACCTGATCTCTCTGCAACCGGTTCTTCGAATGAGAGGCTTAAAAGGAAGCTTCTCTTACATCTGGCCGGTGAACTAAACCTTAGTAAAACTCAGAATCTGAAAGTCCGGCCTTTGGGATTTCTGGGACTGCAAGGAGGATTTTTATCTGCAGGTGCAGGGGCTGTATTAGAGAGTAATTACCTGTCAGTAAATGCGATAATGCTCGGTGACAATGGGAAAAATATGAATATACAGACAGGGTTTTCATTTAAAAGCGGGAAAGTAAGTGTTTATTACAATTACCGGTTTAATATTGTATCAGGAAATAAATTAATGCCATTATCGCTTCTTCATCAGACAGGACTTGCATTCAGTTTAAATAATGTTGATAAAAGAAATCTAATCAAGACAATAAATTTACCTATATTGTAGTTATATTTGAAGAGTAGAAAAGGGTTGTCTTAGTAAAATTTGTATATTTGGGGATTCTTAAAAGCCATAATATTATAAGGAGTTATGTATAAATTCAGAGCCTTACCAATTATTCTTATTTCTGTCTTACTTTTTACATCCTGTATATTTAATAAAAAAAAGGGTGGCAAAGCCAATGTTTCCTCGTCAACAGGTTGGAAGTATAATAATCCTGATAATGGCGGATTTGAAGTTACTTTTGGAGCCGACCAGAAAACAGGTCCAGGTCTGGTACTCATAGAGGGAGGCCGTTTCACAATGGGACAGGTGCAGCAGGACGTTATGTTTGACTGGAATAACAAACCCAGAACTGTCACGGTATCTTCGTTTTATATGGATGAAACAGAGGTTAAGAATGTTGACTACCGCGAATACCTTTTCTGGCTGCGCAGGGTATATAAAGATTATCCTGAAGTGTTCAGAAGAGCTCTGCCTGATACTTTAGTCTGGAGAAGTCCGATGGGTTTCAACGATCCCTATGTACAGTATTATTTCCGGCATCCTTCATATAATAATTATCCGGTTGTTGGTGTCAGCTGGATTAAAGCAAGCGACTTTTGCATCTGGAGAACTGACAGGGTTAACGAACAGCTCCTTATTGATGAAGGAGAACTAAACCCTGATCCGAACCAGGTAAATGAAAAAAACTTTAATACAGAAGCTTACCTGGCAGGACAATATGAAGGTGTAGTTAATCAGCTTCGAGAAAGCCTGAATCCAAACCAGACAGAAAGACGTACTAACTTTGAAGATGGTCTTCTTCTTCCTGGTTACAGACTTCCTACTGAAGCTGAATGGGAATTTGCAGCTTATGCACTCAGAGGCAATACTTTTGAGGAGAGGATTTACGAAAGAAGAATATATCCGTGGAATGGTCATAACGTTAGAAACTCCGGAACAAAATCACGTGGTGAGATGATGGCTAACTTTGTCCGTGGCAGAGGAGACTTAATGGGAGTGGCCGGCAACCTGAACGATAACGGGAGTATTACAGTAGATGTAAAGGCATATTGGCCAAACGACTATGGACTTTATTGCATGACAGGAAACGTTAACGAATGGGTACAGGATGTTTACCGTCCTCTTACATCAGAAGATGTCGATGGTTTTAATCCTTTCAGAGGTAACGTTTTTACCGATTTAAGGAGAGACCTTAATGGCTCAGTTGTAGGAAAAGACGAACTTGGACGCCTATATGTTGATACAGTAAAAGATATTGATGTTGCAAACAGATATAATTACCAGAAGGGCGATTATAGAAATTACAGGGATGGTGATCTTCAGTCGGCAATACCAGGAGGAGCTGAATGGACAACAGAGGATGGCAAAAAGGGTTCACTCAGGATGTATGCTCAGGATAATACAGCCGGGAATAGTGATTTCGTAACTCTTATTAATGATAATGCACGTGTATATAAGGGCGGATCATGGAAAGACAGAGCTTACTGGCTTAACCCATCAACAAGAAGATTCCTCGACCAGGAAGGTTCACGTGATGATATAGGTTTCAGGTGTGCAATGATAAGGGTAGGAAGCCCTTCAGGTCTCTAAAATTGGGTTCACTAACAGTATAAGCCTCATTATGATTGCATAATGAGGCATTTTTTTGAAAATATGAAGACTGAACAACTTTACGATCTCTTTAAAGAATCTACCGGGGTAACCACCGATTCCCGAACAGTCGGGAAAGGACAGATTTTCTTTGCACTCTGGGGCGATAATTATAACGGAAATAAGTTTGCTTCAGAAGCGCTGGCAAAAGGGGCTTCATGGGCGGTTATTGATGACCCTCTCTTTGAAACCGAAAAGACAATCCTCGTAGAAGATTGCCTCTTTGAACTGCAGGCTCTGGCATCGCACCACAGGAAAGAGATGAATGTACCGGTACTTGCATTAACTGGTACTAACGGGAAGACAACTACCAAGGAACTGCTTGCCGCTATTATGGCAAAGAAGCTAAAGGTTCATTACACAAAAGGAAACCTTAATAATCATATAGGGGTTCCGCTTACAATTCTATCGGCACCTGGCGGGACTGAAATGATGATAATTGAAATGGGCGCCAATCATATTGGAGAGATCCGGACACTGTGCCTGATAGCAAAACCTGATTATGGGATAATTACAAATATTGGCACAGCACATATTGAAGGTTTTGGATCAGCAGATGGGGTGATGAAGGCAAAAACAGAACTTTATGAATACCTCCGCAAGGTTAATGGAATTGCCTTGTATAACGACAAAAATCCCCTGCTCACTGAAAAGATCTTTAAAATCATAAACAGGGCTGTTCCCTTTTCTGATCCTACAGGTTTTGATTTTATTGTTGAACCGGTGCCATCTGATCTGAATCTTAAATTAAAAGCAACATATCATCATCATACCTATAATATATGTACCAATCTTTTTGGTAAATATAATCTCGAGAATATTAAAGCTGCAATGGCCACAGGCTTGTTCCTTGGCGTTGAAATGACCGATATTGTTTATGCTGTTGAAAATTATAAGCCGGCAAATAACAGATCACAAATTAAAATCACAAAGAACAATACTCTTATTTGTGATTCTTATAATGCAAACCCGACAAGTATGAATTTAGCCCTGGAATCATTTGTCGGAATTCAGGCCGTCCGGAAACTTGTGATACTGGGTGATATGCTGGAACTGGGCGAAAAGAGCGAGGAGGAGCATATTAAGTTTTTAAATGAACTTCAATCCCACAAAGTTGAAATGGCTCTTCTGGTGGGACCCGTATTTCAGAAGGTTTCCTCAAAATCCGGTTTTAAATCATTTTCTGACGTACAAAAGCTTATAGATTTTCTTAAAAATGAGCCCGTGAAGGGAAACACTATTCTTATAAAGGGATCGAGAGGAATTGGGCTGGAGAAGATCTATGATCTGCTTTAAAAATTATGGTAAGTGGGTATCCGCACCTGTAAATTTAATATTGATCAGCAGGACTTCAGAATTGCTGCCTGACCTGACCCGAGGACCCCACAGTCCATAACCGGAAGAAACTATAAATTGTGTATTCCCTTTCCTCAGATAGCCATAGCTTAACTCATAAATCCACGAAATAACATAATTCAGCGGCCACATCTGGCCGTTGTGGGTATGTCCGGAAAGCTGGAGGTCAACGCCCTGTTTTGCAGATTCATCAAGATGGAAAGGCTGATGGTCGAGCAGAATAACAGGTTTTGTTGTATCTGCCTGTTTCATCAGCTCCCCCAGGGTTAATCGTTCTTTTCCGTAAAACCGGAATGAATCCCTGTCTATCCTTCCAATCAACTGAATACCACCTTCAAGGGTTACTATTTCATCTTTTAAAACTCTTATTCCTTTACTCTCTATATATGGAATTGTACGACTGCCACCTCCAATAAATTCGTGATTACCGGTTATAGCAAAGAGACCATCATTACATTTTGGAATGGTGAAGTATTGGAGGAGATCACCTCTCATAACAGGTCCAATTTCGCCATCAACAATATCTCCCAGAAGTAAAACAAGATCAGGGTTCATCTCTTTAAGCATTCCTGACAATTTCTTTAAACTTCTTTTTCTTATTATACTCCCAAGATGAATGTCAGACACCGCTGCAATACGTAATGTTTTTATTTCTCCGGCCGGTTTGTTTATTGTGATGTTATATTCTTTAACAACCGGTATTACGGCATTAATGAAGCCTCCAATGATCAACACTGAAGAAATGGCCACTGTAAGAATAAATGACCACTTACGGAAAAGGAAGATATTCTCACTACTTATGATTCCCGGAATTCTTAACGTAAGTAAAATAATATCAGATATAAGGAAAAACAGAAAACCATATAACATGAATGCAAGCCAGAAGCCTCCCATAATATTAAGGGCATCAGAAAGAACGGAAGAATGTTTTGATTCAAGAATTTTAGCAATAATAAAGATAACAGCAAGTAAAAAGAAAGTAATTGAATAAAGCAGCCTGTTATTTTGAAGAACTGGTATTGCATTGTACCCTTTAAAAAAGATATAAATATTTATCAGAGAGTAAATTGTGAGCGCTATAGAAAAAAATATAATCATTTGGTATTTTTTCATTTCAGATCAGGATTCCATTTTCAGGGCATTATAAGTTTTATTGCCTTTAACATAAAACTCAAAAACAATACTCTTGTTCAAAATCATTGCCGGAGAATGTATCACTTCCTGCTTTTTTACCATTTTTCTTTTCTCTTTGAGGTCGCTCACATTTTTATAATAGTCAATATGAGCTTTCCAGACTGACATAAAACTTCCGAAATTACCTTTCAAAAGAAACCTGATAGCAGAAAGACCATCCAAAAGCTTTCTTATGAACATAATAGTATGTAATTTATTGTCAGGCAGGTTTTTATAAAGAAGAAAGAGACTGTTTCGGAAGTTGAGATATGTTTTAAAGGGGGAGTCATATGGTAGGGATCCTCCTCCAACATGATACACCACCGATCCGGGTATATAACTTACACGATACCCGGCTTTATTGAACCGCCAGCATAGATCTATCTCTTCCATATGGGCGAAGAACCCGGCATCAAATCCATCGCATTTTCTCCATGCATCCCCGCGTACAATCATACATGCACCACTCGACCAGAATACATCAATTTGAGAATCATACTGTCCTGTATCTTTTTCAACTTTATCAAAGATCCGTCCCCGGCAAAAAGGATACCCATACTTATCAATAAAACTGCCTGCAGCACCGGCATATTCGAAATGATCTTTCCGGTTATAAGAGAGTATTTTTGGTTGACATGATGCAACATCAGGGTTACTATCCATGAAACTGACAAGTGGCTGAAGCCAACCCTCAGTAACTTCGATATCCGAATTTAACAGAACGAAGTATTTGGCATCCAGTTGATTAATAGCAAGGTTATAGCCCCCGGCAAACCCATGGTTTTTATCAAACCTTATAAGCTTTACATCTTGAAAATTATCGGCAACCCATTCCGGAGACCCATCTGATGAACCATTATCGGCAACACATACAATAGTTTCGATGCTCGTGGAATGTTTTACGACAGTCCCAAGGAACATTTTCAGGTAACCAATACCATTCCAGTTTAATATTACAATTGCTGTTTTATTCATTTTCAACCAGCCTTTTGTGCTTCCAACGGCGATGACTCCAGAGCCAGTACTCAGGTTTTTCTTTGATGATCTCTTCAAGTACTCTTGTATGTGTTTCTGTAATGAGATACTCCGGAAGTCCGGCTGTATGATCAAAAAGAAGTTTTATGTCAAGGTTGTAAAATCCCCGTTTTATTTTTTGAATATGAAAATAGACTACAGCCATATCATACTTTGACGCAATTTTTTCCGTACCCAAATAAACAGGAGTATCCTGATTTAAGAAGGTTGTCCAGTATTTGATTTCACTTTTTACCGGTGTCTGATCTGAAAGGAAAACCGAGAGCGTATTTATGTTATTCTTTCTGAAGTTAATTATTTCCCTGATTATCTGTGACATTGGGGTAAGAACTATACCATACCTGGATCTATGTTTATTTATAAACCTGTTGAAAAATTTGTTTTGCAGAGGTTTATAGATTATAACAATTTTGTATTTCAGAAAAAATGGAAGCAAAGTTGGCCATTCCCAGTTATTATAATGACCAAGAACAGCAATTATATCACGTTTCTCTTCCCGAAGTTTATCGATTATTTCGAGATTGCTGTATGTGAATCGCTTCTTCTGCTCTTTTTTTGACATGTGGACAAGCTTAAAGGTCTCAATAAAAAGATCAGCAAGATGTTTGTAGAATTTTTTTTCTATGCATTTAAGCTCTTCTTCTGTTTTTTCAGGGAATGAGTTTTTAAGATTGGTTGCAACAACCTTTCTGCGGTATGAAGGAAAGTAATACAGCAACAGAAAGAGGAAGTCGGAAAAGATATACATGACCCGGAGTGGCAGAAGTGCCACTATCCAGTTTATTCCGTAAAAAAGGTAGTATCCGATTGCATCCATTTTATTGAGGAATCTAATTCTTCATAAATTTACTTACAATTTCCAGAACTTCTGAAAAAACAGAACTGTTTGCTGCCACAATTTCTTCTCCTTTTACATTTTTCTCTATACCAGAGAAATCGCTTACCCGTCCGCCTGCTTCACGGACAAGGAGAATTCCTGCAGCAACATCCCAGGGATGAAGTCCGTATTCATAAAAAACTTCAAACCTGCCACAGGCAACATATGCGAGATCAATTGCGGCAGATCCGAGTCTTCTGATTCCATGGGTATGTTTACAGAAATGAGTAAGGCATTTCATGTACTCATCAAGCCGGTTGAAATCACTGTAAGGAAATCCAGTTGCTACAAGACTGTCTGCCAGTCTTGTAGCTTTTGAAACATGAATTGTCCGGCCATTCAGCCATGCTCCGCCATCTTTCCAGGCTGTGAATATTTCATTTCCACTGACTTCATAAACGACACCTGCAACAACTTCATCATATTCCATCAGCGCTATACTGATTGCATATGGATGAAGGCCATGCAGAAAATTAGTGGTTCCATCCAACGGATCTATCACCCAGCAATATTTTAATCCTTTTTTTGTTGAGGTACCTTCTTCTGTATTGAATCCGGCTTCAGGGAGAAGGCGGCTTAATCTTTCAACCAGCATCTTTTCGGAACCCTTGTCGACATAACTGACAAAATCATTTAATCCTTTGCTTTCGGTCCGGCTTATATCAAATCTTTCAGATTCCTTCAGAATAAATGCACCTGTTTCACAGGCGGCTTTTTCAATTTCTTTACAAATATCTTTTAGAACAATCATGGGTTAGTTAATTAGTTCAACGCTCATTCTGCCTGTTGGTGATATGCTATTCAATTTAACTTTTTTTATCTGACCTGCGAGTATGGATTGCCATGGGTGCTCAATTCTGATATAATTGGAGGTAAGACCGGTTATTAATCCTTCACTGCGGGTTCTTTCGAACAAAACATTTGTTATCTGACCGATATTCAATTTATTAAATTCCAGATTTTTCATTTCTGAAAGAGCTATCAGTCTTTTGCTCCTGATTTCCTTTTCTCCGTGCGAAATCTTTTCCGGTAGTTTTTCTGCAATTGTATCCGGTCTTTCTGAAAAAGTGAAAATATGGAGATAGGAGAGAGCCATTCCCTGCAAAAAGGAATATGTTTCCTCAAAATCGAAGACTGATTCTCCGGGAAAACCAACAATTACATCAGCTCCGATGCCGGCTAAAGGCATCTTTTCCCTGACCATTTTTACCCTGGCAGCAAAGACATCCCTGGTATATCTTCTTCGCATGAGGCTAAGGATTTTGTTACACCCGCTTTGTAAAGGTATATGGAAATGCGGAAGAATTTTTTCATTCATCGCTGTCATTTCAATCAATTCATCCGTTAACAGGTTCGGTTCTATTGATGATATTCTGAATCTTTCAATGCCCTGTACTTTAACCAGTTCTTTCAGAAGAGCTGTAAATGATTCTCCGGTCGATTTTCCAAAATCACCAATATTGACACCTGTTATTACAATCTCTTTTACACCTCTTTCGGCAATTTTCTCTGCTTCACCGATAATGGATGAAATTTCCTGATTTCTGCTTCGCCCACGGGCCAGAGGGATAGTGCAATATGAACATCCATAGTCACATCCGTCCTGGACTTTCAGAAAGGAACGTGTTCTTTCACCCATGGAGTATGACGGGTTAAAACTATCTGTGGAGGATAGATCGCAGGAGTGTATTTCCACTTCTTGTCTCTTTTCAAAATCGGTCATGTATTCCCTTATGTCGAACTTTTCATTTGTCCCAAGAACAAGATCTACTCCCAGGATAGAAGATATCTCCTGAGGTTTAAGCTGAGCATAACAGCCAACAACAGCAATAAAAGCACCGGGTGAAAGAGCGATGAATTTTTTTATTGCCTGCCTGCATTTCTTATCAGCAGCATCAGTGACTGAGCATGTATTAATTACGTAAATATCAGCTTTCGAATTTGCAGGAACTCTTTCAAATTTCTCCTCGGGAAATGATCTGGAAATAGTGGATGTCTCCGCAAAGTTGAGTTTACAGCCAAGTGTATGGAATGCTACTTTTTTCTTATTAAG
>JBAWXY010000029.1:0-19901 GCA_037143835.1 Bacteroidota bacterium | reverse complement strand
ATACCTGCTATCATATCCATCGGTCAGACTGAACCATGTTTTGCCGAAATTTTTTGAGCCTTCTACAATAACATAATCATAAAAATCAGGTGATCCAAATAGTGATCCGGCTTCTCCGGGTTCAACCAGGACAATCTCATTGAAATTGATTAACAAGCCGGACTCATTAAATTTCAGTGGATGCCTTAGCAATGCTGTGAAGTCAAAACTTTTATTGTTATCCTCCGGACTTTTATATGGATGTTTAGTATGAAGGCCATACTTACTGAAGCCTGTGGGCTTTGAAATGTCAAATTCAATATTAAAAAAGTCAGCGGCGGCACCAGTAAAATCTGTCGAGTAACTACTGAGAGTTGATCCGATATCCTCAATGTCAATAACAAAATACCCTGTTTCAGGCAAAACAGAAGTATTAGGGACCAAAGCTGAGTCAATGGCAAATATCCTGTACTTTATTGAATCTCCTCCATTTAACAATAAAGATTTGGCACTAAAAATAGTACTATAACTATCAGATATTCCAGCTTTTAACCCGATAAATTTCGAAGGGCCGGTATTCACTTTATATTCAACATAAAGTGTATCTATCCCTATATTATCAATTGCTGTTGCTTTAAAACTTATAGAATCGATTGTTTCAAGGTAATAATCTATCGGTGTATGCGTAATTACCGGTTTCACAGTATCGGTACCAATATATACATTATAGCGAATACTATCAAATAATGAAGGAGATCTGTAAAGCCGCAAAAAACAGTCCTCAACAAAGAAATAATACTGAAGTTCTTTATTATAAGAAGGTATACTAACAGTAGTGGTAAAAGAGTCATCCGAATTCGGAGAAGTCAGAAAGAGTGTGTTACTGGAAAGAAAATTGTCAAACGAGAATACTACTCCAACTTTATTGCGGTTATATAAAGTATCTGATTTTATTGTGATCGAAAGCACGACTTTTGTCTGGTGATCTTCAGTGTCAGTCAGAGGTTTATGAATTATCCTTGTATTGATCCAGCCAAGATCTCCAAGGATCGAAAAAGTATATTTTCCAGGGTTATGGATAGCTTCTCCCTTATCAATAAACGGAGTCATTAGTGAATTTGCCTGAAGCGTAGCATCTTCATCGAGATGCGAGATACTTGAGCCGGCATCCCAGGTAGAAGGTACCCATAATTTGGCTCTCGAGCCTGAAGTAAATTTATTCAACAGTGGTCCGTCAAAATAGAGCTGCCCACCTATAAGCTGGCTACGCAGGTTTGTTGAATTATTATGAAATTTTAATGAATCTGTCAATCTGTTTCCTTCAACGGTTTCAATAAATGAATCGTAGATCATCGGGATTGAATCGAATCCATACCAACCTAAAGTTCCGTCTGTATCCATACTGTCAAAAAAACCGAGTCCATGACAGATCTCATGCAACACAACTGTAACCAGATCATACTTTTGAATCGGGGTATTTCCGTCAATGCCCAGGTACCAGTTTATTGAGTTGTTGATAGTCAGTTCCAGGTCCCCCTGCAGAGAATCATTAAGGCTTTCGCCGGCAATCTTTTCTGCCAAGGTAACAGGGTAAATAGCATTTGGGTTCAAGGCATCGATTCCCCACCCTCCGACATAACCTGTTATTGTCGATTGACCGAGTACTCCTGCAGTTGAAATTTTTTCCCAACTGGCTAAAATTGTAAGCTTTGTATCAGCCGGGAGTATGGTTTTCAGAATGGATGCTGCATACTCCATTGCGGTTATTGCCTGACTGGAAAACCCGGAATAATAAAATGTTATTGACCCTTCACTTTTTGAACCGGATTTCTTATAAAACTCATCCGGAGGCGGAATATATATCCTGTTTACTTTATTCCCGGCATAACAAACTCCGGTTACAGATGAATTCGATATCAGATCCTGTGCCTTCAAAGGAAGAACCGAAGTAATGAAAAGAAAACCAGTAAAGAGAAAAAAGAGTCTTTTCATGGATTAGACTGAGCATTGGCTGCCGGAGTCCTCAAACTAAGAATGTCCCTGTCTAACTGATACATATTATTTTTTCCGACAAGTCGTACCTTGTCAATTATCGTTCTTACAGAAGCCTCTTCTTCAACCTGTTCAAACACAAACCATTGCAAGAAATTATGTGTATTATAATCCTTCTCTTCAAGAGTAAGGGCAACGATTTCGTTAATACTTGAGGTTATAAATTCCTCGTGCTTCAATACCTCCTTGAACACATCCCCGACACTTTTAAATTCAGCGACTGGTTTTTTCAAAGCCGGCATTACAGCTTTACCACCTCTTTCATTAATATATTTAATAAATTTCAGCATATGAAGCCTCTCTTCATCTGCCTGGGTATAAAGCCATGCAGCCACTCCGCTAAAACCGTTTGTTTCAGCCCATGATGCCATTGCAAGATATAGGTTTGAAGAATAACCTTCTCTTTCTACCTGTCTGTTACAGATATCTTCTATTTTTTTCTTTAACATAATAGTATTTATTTAAAAGTTTTAATTATAACATTTATTTCAGGTGTCTTGTTCAATTTTTAGCAATTCAAATCCTTTTAAAAAGATTTAAGTAATATCCAGATTAAAGGTTTTTTTCATCTCTTTCAGAACCGGGTATTTGGTAAACAGGTAATTATATTTCTGTTCATCTGTATACAAAATATCATTTGTCTCCGACAGGTCAACAGTTGTCTCGATATCGATTTCTGACAGAATAAATCTATTTCCCAGGAAAGTTATAAGTTTTTGTTTATAATTCTGTATGAATGTATCTTTTTGAGCAGCATTGTTAAGATGGATTTTAATTGTTTGATCGTTTTCCACTTCAGGCTTGATGGATTTAAACATGCTTATTATTCTTGCTCCTTCTCCTTTAAGCTGATCCATAAAATCATGCCAGGCAGCTTCAAAGGCATCGGCTGTGAATTCAGACTTAGGTTCATTTTTAGTTTCAGCAACTGTCGGATCAGTTTTTTCAGAAGGCTTTTCATATGGTATGCTATCTTCAGAAATGATCTCTCTTATCGAAAATGTCTTTGAAGGCTTTTCAGTAACAGGATCATGTTTCCCTGAGGTCATTTCCGGTCTTCCTACCTTATTTTCAGCGATTTGAATTTCTTGTCTTATAATTTCTGATTTAGAAGGAAGAGGCATATCTTCTTCCTGATTATTTACCTGATTGGGTTCAGGCTTTTTTTTTCCAGATGTTTCCAACGGTTCACCCATCAGCCGGCATAATCTTATTAGTGAGAGCTCTACATGCAATCTCGGATTCTTGCTGTTTTTATATGTAAGATCGCAATTAGTACCAATCTCCAATGCTCTGAATAAAAAATCTACAGGACATTTTCCTGTTTGTTGCAGATATCTTTGTTTAACTGCCGGTGTCGCTTCGAGAAGACGTAAAGTTGATTCGTCTTTGCTAACGAGCAGATCGCGCAGGTAGCTGTTAAGTCCCGATATAAAATTATGACCGTCAAATCCTTTTTCAAGGATCTCATTAAAAGTCAATAATACAGAAGAGACATCACCTATCATAGCTCCATCAATGCTCTTAAAATAATACTCATAATCGAGTACATTAAGGTTCTCAATGACATCCTTGTAAGTGATTGTTTTACCACTAAGACTTACAATCTGGTCGAAAATTGATAAAGCATCGCGCAAAGCCCCATCAGCTTTCTGACCTATAATGTGAAGAGCTTCCTCCCCGGCACTGATCCCCTCATTTTTAGCTACATACATCAAACGGGATACAATATCTTCAATTTTGATCCTGTTGAAATCAAAGATCTGGCATCGTGAGAGAATAGTTGGAATTATCTTGTGTTTTTCAGTGGTGGCTAAAATAAAAATTGCATGGGAAGGGGGCTCTTCAAGTGTCTTCAGGAAGGCATTGAACGCTGATGAAGTGAGCATGTGAACTTCATCAATTATATAGATGCTGTATTTTCCGATCTGAGGTGGAATTCTTACCTGGTCATTAAGACTTCTGATATCCTCTACCTTATTATTAGAGGCTGCATCAAGCTCATGTATATTAAACGATCTCAATGAATTGAATGATAAACAGGATTCACACTTATCACATGCTTCTGAATTATCACCCAGGTTGCTACAGTTAATATTTTTGGCAAAGATCCTTGCACATGTTGTTTTTCCTACACCACGCGGACCACAAAAAAGATAAGCCTGCGCAAGATGTTTGTTCTTAATGGCACTTTTCAGAGTATTTGTAATTGAATCCTGTCCAATAACCATGTCAAAACTGGCAGGACGGTATTTTCTTGCTGAAACAATGAAGTTTTCCATAAATTACTGACTCTCGTTTCTTTGAAAATTGTTGAAATACAAATATAGTCAAAAAGCCTTCCTGATAAAACGGGGAGAAAAATTAACAGTCTTTTGTCCACAACAAATAATATGGTCAGAATATTAAGTCGAAATTATTCACTAATTAATTTTTGAATAAAGTAAAATAGTTGTACTTTTGCGAGCCAAAATCATTAAACTAATAAACAATTAATTACTATGTTGAATCAGTACGAAACCGTTTTCATTGCAACTCCCGTTTTATCTGAGAACCAGATGAAGGAAGCGGTACAAAAATTCAAGAAGGTCATTACCGATAATAGCGGTGAGATCGTTCATGAAGAGAACTGGGGTCTAAAGAAACTGGCCTATCCCATCCAGAAGAAGTCGACAGGCTTCTACTATTTGGTTGAGTTTAAAGGCACAGGTGATCTTATCGAAAAACTTGAAATCCAATATCGTCGAGATGAAAGGATCATCAGGTTTTTAACTTTCAGGATGGAAAAATTTGCCGTCGAATATGCAGAGAAGAAGAGAAAACAAAAAGAATCAGGAAAATCGAAGGAGGAATAAGATATGGCACAGAACGAATCAGAAATCAGATATTTGACTCCGCCAACGGTTGAGATCAAGAAAAAGAAATACTGCAGGTTTAAGAAAAACAGGATCCGTTATATTGATTATAAGGACCCTGAATTTCTAAAAAAGTTTCTGAATGACCAGGGTAAAATTCTGCCACGCAGAATCACAGGTACTTCACTTAAATATCAAAGGAAAGTGGCAAAAGCCGTTAAAAGAGCCCGACACATTGCTCTTCTTCCTTATGTTACTGACCTTTTAAAATAAGGAGGATTAAATATGGAAATTATATTAATACAGGACGTCAACAAGCTTGGGCAGAAGGACGATATCGTAAATGTCAAAAATGGGTACGGAAGAAATTTTCTGATTCCACAGGGCTATGCCATTGCTGCATCATCTTCAGCAAAAAAGATGCATACTGAAAATCTCAGGCAGAGAGCTCATAAAGAAGAGAAGATTAAGATAGCAGCCCAGGCGATAGCAGGCAAACTTGCTGATGTAAAAATTATCGTAGGTGCAAAAACCAGTACATCAGGGAAGATTTTCGGTTCAGTTAACACTATCCAGATAGCTGAGGCGCTGAAGGAAAAAGGGTTTGATATTGACCGTAAAAACATTACCCTCCCTGAAGATCAGATTAAGGAAGTCGGTAATTACAAAGCTGTTATAAAACTTCACAGGGATGTAAGAGTTGAAATTGATTTTGAGATCAAAGGAGAATAAGGTATCCTTAATATAATAAAGAGAGACATGCCAAGGCTATGTCCCTCTTTATTTATTTCATAGCAATTGTTTCTATTTCTATTAAAGCACCCAGAGGCAACTCCTTAGCAGCAAATGCAGATCTTGCCGGTTGTTTTTCAGGGTAATATCTGGCATACACTTCATTCATAGCTTTGAAGTTAGATATATCGCTTAGGATACATGTTGATTTAACAACATCACTAAAAGAATAGCCCGCTACGTCAAGTATAGCGGAAATACTTCTAAAGACCCGTTCAGTCTGTACTGTAATATCTCCTTCAACTAACTTTCCTGTTTCAGGATTAATAGGAATCTGTCCGGAAACGTAAAGAGTATTCCTCATTTCAACGGCCTGACTATAAGGTCCTATTGCGGCAGGAGCTTTTGATGTGCTGAAAATCTTCTTCATGATGTCATATATTAGTTTTAGTATGTGTCATGGAAATCTTTTCTTCTTTCGTATTTCAGATCGCCAAGCACTGAGGCTTTAACTCTTATGGTAAAGTTCCACATTTGCATAGAACCGTTGGGTACCCAGTTTAAGTTCATCTCCCAGCAATGGAGGTCACGTTTCATTCCTATCTGTGTCATTGTAATCTTCTTACCGGTGAAATCATATCCACTTGTATATGTCATGGACATCTTCTTGGTAATCGAGACATTTCCACTAAAAGAAAGAGTCTGAGAAATATTTGACTTCAAACCCGACTTATAATAGTTGAGGCTATAACTTAAATTAAGAGTCCATGGAACATCAAAAACCGGATAACCGTATTCGTCGTGGAGCACTGTACCTGCATTCTGCTGTGCAAGATCATTTGGACCAGCCATTCCGTTATTTCCCGCGGCCCCCTGAGTTAATGCATTCTGAGGAGGGGTATTTGTTTTTTTCTTATCCTTGTTTCCCTTCAGTAAATCGCTAAGGCTAAAATCGAGACTTGTTGTAAAATTATTAAGTCTCATTAATTTCTTATTCTGAGTATATGCAAAGGTACCGATAGTTCTTCCTGTGCTATCGAGGCCATAAAGTGAAAAACTGCTGTTAGCAGAAATACCTATGTTCTCAAAGATTGTTGTCCTTATCTGCATGGAAACCGGCGCCCATTTCATTGAGTCAGCAAAAACATTATATGAGGTAGTTATGCCAAAATTATCGATAATCTTAACCTTTTTTGCCTTTCCTGTTGTGTCATTCCGCTCAAATACTTTGGCCTCCACAATGTTAATAAGGCTTAATGAAATATTTCCGCTTTTCTGTGATAAGGAAGGTGTGCCAAAAATATTACCGTCATAAATGGAATAATATGGCGACAGGTGTTCAGGAATAGTATCAATTTGCACCTGTCTGTACATCTTTTTTGAGATGAGCCCTTCGAGAGCAGGAACAAAACTAAAACTTATTGAAGGCTTGATCACATGACGAATTGCCTGGAGTCTTGAATTTGGATTTGTAAAAGAAAATGTACCGAATATCTGAGGGTTAAAACTTGCACTGATTGATGGGTTTAATGCATGCCCGTAGAATACTCCCCTGATGGTATCGTTGACAACTGATGGTACCCTTTGATTATTATCAGGATTGACATAATCAGGTTTCCAATTTTTTATGATCTTCTGAGTATACATGACCCCTGAATAGGTTATAGACGGGGAGATCGAAAAATTTTTGAAAGGACGGATCTGAAAACTTAAGGGAATATCATGCTTGAAACCATTTTTCATATTTTTCCAGACTTCCCGTGTAAACAGGAGGCTGTCATAAAGAAGCTTGTCATAACCTATCTGGTTATCAAGCGATGCAGTATATGAAAGTTGAAGTTCCTGGTACCATTTTGTTGGTCCTGAACTATTTTTACCCCTGAACAGATAAATCCTTCCTGCATTAAAACTGACCTTAGGGAGATTAAGACTTACCGTTTTATTTTTGACATTCTGACTATGGTTCGCACTTACCGACAGATTGAAGGGAGTTCCATCCCATGATTTGGAATAACTTACACTTGATTGGCGTTGGGTTGTTACATGTTCGTTAACAGTATAACTGTTATTACGATCGTACCCGCTGGAACTCATATTCACACTGGCAGAGAATCTGGAGCCCGGTGCAGCTTTTGCATCCTGAGTATAGGTCCACCCTACTCTGTAGTTCTTAGATTCATTGTAACCAGGCAATCCTTTGTGTCCCATCTTATTAACAGCGTAACTAAAAGAAAAATTTCCACTGTATTTATATAGTCTGTTATAGCTGGTTTGTGCTGTAGCCATCCAGGTGCCATTTGAGTATAGGTTTCCTTTCAGGGACAGATCAAAATAATCGCTTAATGCAAAATAATAGCCCCCTTCAGTAAGTGAATAACCCCGTGTCCGTTCCTCGCCAATACGGGGGATCAGTAATCCCGATGCAACTCTTTTGGTCTGGATAGGAAAAAAGCCGAAAGGAATAAACAGTGGTAATGGTATTCCCTCGAGTACCAGGTTACCCGGGCCGGAAATAATCTTTTTGCCTGGGAATACTTTTGCACGGCGTAAATCGATATAAAAGTGAGGGGTATCGGCATCACATGTCGAAATTTTGCTTTGCGCTATGTTCGATGTTCCATCTTCAAGAAGTTTGGTGAAAGAAGTGTTGAGGAGGAGTCCACCTTCCTGTTTTGTAATAATGTTTTTAGCAAAACCATTATGCGTTTTAAAATTATATGTAAGCGTATCAGCTTCATATTCCTGTGTTCCTTCTTTAAAAACCGGCTTACCTGAAATTTTCCCGGTCGTATCCATTCTTCCAACCGCAAAAAGAAGGTTTGTTTTCATATCAAAAACAATCGAATCGGCCTTGATTTCGATTTCTCCGTAATTTACTTTAGCTGCATTGACAAGAACCACTTTCTTGTTGATTATATCTACTTTTTTATAACCAACTGCTGTATAGGCAACCTTCGAGTCAATGGCATTGGGCGAGGGGCGGCGTAAGTTTTTCAGAGTGGTATAGGTTATCATAGAATCCTGTTGAATAATTAATGTGTCCATAACATTTTTGCCTTCCTGAGAAAACAATGAAATAGATTGGACCATTACGAGGAACACTACAAGTAACCGCTTTTCTTTAAAAAAATACAACTTAAATACTATTTTTGTATAGTTTTTGTGTGATACCGGGATGCAAGCGCAAAACTAATTAAAAAACATGAACTAAAAATGAGTACAGGAATTAAAAACGGCAAACTTCATACCAATAATATATATGTAGTGAAATTGATTTTTCTTTTTATTGCCTTCATAATTGTTTCAGGTTCAGCATCAGCTTTGAAGAATGATAAGGGCTGGATAATTGTGATTGATGCAGGACATGGAGGGAAAGATCCCGGGGCTGTGGGATCCTTCAGCTATGAAAAGAATATCACATTAGCAATTGCTCTTAAAACGGGCGAATATATTGAACAGAATATCAAGAATGTAACTGTAATTTATACAAGGAAAAATGATACATTCGTTGAACTAAGGGACCGTGCTAATATTGCCAATAAGAATAATGCCGATCTGTTCATTTCAATACATGCCAACTGGGCAAAATCAAAAAATATCCAGGGAACCGAGACCTTTATAATGGGATTGGCAAAAAATGATCAGAATCTTGAAGTTGCAAAGAAAGAGAATGAAGTGATACTTCTGGAAAATGACTTCTCCACTAAATATGAAGGATTTGACCCCAAATCGCCGGAATCATATATCATGTTTACACTGATGCAAAACATTTTTCAGGAACAGAGCACAGGTCTGGCATCAAAAATTCAAACCCAATACAATGAGAAGATATACAGAACAGACAGAGGAGTCAAACAGGCCGGGTTCTGGGTATTGTTCATGACAACCATGCCCAGTGTTCTTACAGAAACTGGTTTTATTACTAATCCTTCTGAGGAAAAGTATCTTAACTCAAAACAGGGTCAGGATCATCTTGCTTCTGCCCTTTTCAAGGCCTGCAGAGACTATATCAGTGAGATTGACAGTAAGAGTGGCATGTCTCCGGTAAAGAACCAGAATCCCGTACCGGAACCTGACATTTCCACACCGGTAATTTCACCGGCAGGAGAAATAATATTTATGGTTCAGATCGTCACCTTTTCGTCAAAAAAAGAAGTTAAACCTGGAAATTTCAATGGGTTGACAGATGTTGTTGAATTAGATACCCGGGATCGCTTCAGATACGTTACCGGCAGCTTTACTGATTATTTCGCTGCTGTCAGGTACAGGAGAAAGATTGAAACTGTATATCCTGATGCCTTCGTAATAGCAGTTAAAGACAACAAAATATTACCTTTGCAACAGGCTTTGGAGCAAAAAAATAAAAAATAAAAAAATATTAAATGAAAAAGATCTCAAACGAAGTCAAGGTTGGCGCAGTTGCATTATTGACAATATTGGTTTTTATCTGGTTATACAATTTTCTTAAGGGAAAAGATTTTTTTACCAATTCGGCTTATTATTATACTGTTTATGATAAAATTGGAGGACTGGCAGAATCAAGCCCGGTTGAAATCAACGGATATAAAGTAGGTGTTGTTCAATCGATTGATTTTATCGATGCTGAAAGTGGCAGACTATTAGTTGCATTTTCAGTAAGCAAGGATTTTAAGCTTCCAAAGAATACAATTGCAGAAATTGTTCCAATATCACTTCTGGGAGGAATGAAGGTTCAATTTGTTTATGGTAATGGTCCTGGAACATATTCTGATGGCGATACAATCCCCGGCTGGCTTGCAGAATCACTTATGGATAAAGTGGAAACGGAACTGTTACCGGTTAAGGATAAGATCACAAATCTAATTATCGTCCTCGATTCTGTTATCAGTTCGGTAAATGAAGTAATGGATGCTGATTTTAAGAAGGATCTTGGCGGAACTCTTGCCAACCTTAACAGCACCTCAGAGAGCCTTGACAAGATAATCGGATCAAAAGAACAGGAACTTAAAGCCACACTTGATAATGTCAATAAGTTCAGCAAGATGCTTTCGGATAATTCGGAAAAGATGAGCAGTACATTCAGCAATCTTGAAGCAATTACCGATACCCTTGCAGCAGCCGATATCTATGCTTCTGTATCGAATCTTAAAGCAAGTCTTGAAAAAGCTGCCCTTTTGATAGACAATATGAATAATGGTAAAGGAACTGCGGGTCAATTCCTGACAAATGACACGCTTTATACAAATCTGACCAGTAGTCTGAAGAGTTTAAATGTACTTTTACAGGATATGAAGGCAAATCCAAAAAGATATATTCATTTTTCAATCTTCGGTAAAAAAAGTGCGCCTTCCAATTAGTATTTTTCTAAAATTCAGATTATCTTGATCTTAAAAAAGAAATCTGAATCTATGACAAAATAGTCCTCATTTTAGTCGGGGGGTGTTGAATTTTGAGTAAGGATTCATAATGAGTTGGAATACACCTATAAACCAATATTTATTATCATATATATTTGATATTCAATATTTTAAATAAAATAAAAAAAATTGTTTTCATAAGTTGCTGATGATTAAAAACATATACTTTTTTCGAGAAAGTCAAGCAAAAATAATTTTTTTTATTAGTTTTTTTTTTACATATATTGCTATATGAATCGGTTTGATTCTAACCATGAAATTTTAAAAAAAACCAACTTACATGAATAAGTCACATAATGATGTTTGGAATAACTGTCTTCAGATAATAAGGGATATTATTCCATCCATCAGTTACAAGACATGGTTTGAACCGATCATTCCATTAAAACTTGAAAACAATGTTCTTACCATTCAGGTGCCAAGTCCGTTTTTTTACGAGTATCTTGAAGAGCAGTATATAGATATTCTAAGGAAGACACTCAGGCGAGAGATCGGAACTGATGCGAAGCTTGAATATAACGTCGTTATGGAGAACACTAATTATTCCGATGGCAAACCATATACAGTAAGATATCCTTCAAGAAATAAAACAGACCTTAATAACAGACCGGTTCAGGTTCCTTTCGATGTTACGCAACCATCAATAAAAAATCCATTCGTTATTCCAGGTATTAAAAAAGTTCATTTTGATCCAAAACTGAATCCTGATTACAATTTTAGCAATTACGTGGAGGGGGAATGCAATAGACTGGCAAGGTCAGCAGGAATTGCTGTTGGCAACAATCCCGGGGGAACAGCTTTCAACCCGTTGATGATCTATGGTGATTCCGGACTTGGAAAGACTCATCTTGCACAGGCAATCGGAATACTCGTTAAAGAGAAGCACCCTGACAAGATCGTCCTGTATGTCAATGCGAATAAGTTTCAGACTCAATTTGTTGAATCGGTAAGAAATAATAATAAAAACGATTTCCTCCATTTCTACCAGATGATTGATGTCCTAATCCTGGATGATGTGCACGAGTTTGCCGGAAAGGAAAAAACACAGGATACATTCTTCCATATCTTCAACCATCTCCATCAATCAGGAAAACAGTTGATTCTGACATGCGACAGGCCTCCTGTCGAACTTCAGGGAATGGAACAGAGACTTCTTTCAAGGTTCAAATGGGGACTGCAGGCTGATCTTCAAAGACCTGATTATGAGACCCGGCTGGCTGTTCTAAAGAAGAAGGCATATAACGACGGTATCGAATTACCGGAAGAAATATTCGAATTTCTGGCTGTAAATATCTCTAATAATATAAGGGAGCTCGAAGCTATTTTGATATCTCTTTATGCCCAGTCTACACTAAACAGAAAAGAGATAACACTCGACCTGGCCAGATTGATGGTTGAAAAACTTATTAGTACAGCAAGACGTGAAATAACAATTGAATATATCCAGAAGATAGTATGCGATTATTATAAGATTCCTATTGATCTTATTCAGGGAAAGACCAGAAAAAGAGAGATTGTTCAGGCGAGGCAAGTATCGATGTATTTTTCAAAAAGCCTTACAAAAGCATCTCTGGCCAGCATAGGGTCACATATCGGTGGCAAAGATCATGCAACAGTTTTGCATGCCTGTAAGACCGTTAATAACCTTATAGACACTGATAAACATTTCAGAAACCAGATAAATGAAATTGAAAAGAAACTAAAAGTATAAAAATGGATACGAAAAACTTTACTGACAAGTTTTTTGAAAAATACGGGAACAGGAATGAGAAACCTGTTCTTTTTTTCTCACCCGGCAGGGTTAATTTAATTGGTGAGCATACTGATTATAACGGCGGATTTGTTTTTCCGTGTGCTTTAAACTATGGAACTTATCTTCTAATCCGTAAGATTGAGGGTAACATTCTAAAATTCAGCACAATTAACTTCAATGACGATGTAGAAACCGAACTAAAAGGGTTATTCGTTAATACAAGTAAAAAATGGATAAACTATCCCCTTGGAGTAATAAACGAGTTTCTGAAGAAGGGAATAAAAATATCGGGCCTTGAGTTTCTTTATTACGGTGATGTACCAAACGGAGCAGGTCTCTCCTCTTCAGCTTCAATTGAAATGGTTACTGCAGTTGCCCTGAATGAATTTTATAACGCCGGCTTTGGTACTCTTGAACTTGTTAAGATGAGCCAGAAAGCTGAAAACGAATTTGTAGGGATGAACTGCGGAATAATGGATCAGTTTGCTGTCGGGTTTGGTAAAAAAGATCATGCAATTTTTCTGAATTGCGATACATTATCTTTTGAAAACGTTCCGATCATACTAAATGATTGTTCTCTAATAATTACAAATACCAACAAAAGAAGAGGACTAACCGATTCAAAGTATAATGAGCGGCGTGGCGAATGCGATAAAGCAGTTGAGTTACTTCAGGCATATAAGCCTATCCGCAATTTAAGTGAACTCAATACTGGTGAAATCCATCTTCTGGAAAAATATATTAAAGATCCTGTTGTCAGAAAAAGAGCAAAGCATGTTATCAGTGAGAACGGAAGAGTTGTTGAAGCTGTGAAAGTACTGAAAGGCAATAACATAATCCGTTTCGGTGAACTTATGAATCTTTCTCACGACTCACTTAAAGATGATTATGAAGTGACCGGTTTTGAGCTCGACACATTAGTTTATGAAGGAAGAAAACTTCTCGGAGTCATTGGTACACGGATGACCGGAGCAGGTTTTGGAGGATGTACTGTAAGTATAGTTAAGAAAGCAAACTCTGCAAAATTCATGTCAGAACTTGCCGCTGTTTACCAGAAGAAAACCGGCCTTGTACCCGATTTCTATCAGCCGGAAATTGGCAATGGTGCAGGAAAAATAGGAATCTGATCTTTTTATTCATTACACAATAAACTCAACCCGTCGTAGGCAAGCATAATTTCCGGAGGCAGCTCTTTTGAAACTTCAGCATGAAAGCCCATCTGGTGGCTTATATGAGTAATAAATGCCTTTTTAGGTGAAATCTCTCTTATAAAATCGACAGCTTCTATTAAGCTAAAGTGAGAAATGTGTTTTTCTTTTCTGAGGGCATTAATAACCAAGTATTTAATACCAAACAACTTCTCTTTACTCTCTTCTGGTATATAATTTGCATCAGTTATATATGCAAAATTTCCAACTCTGAAACCGTAAACAGGGAGACGGTAATGGAACACTCTGACAGGAATTATCTGTATACCTTTAATATTGAAACTGTGTTCAGGAATGGAATTAAGTCTCATTTTGGGAATTCCGGGATATTGGTATTCAGAAAACACATAGGAATATTCTTTCTTAATCGCCTTCTGAACTCTATCCTCTGCAAAAATATCGATGGCGTCCTGACTTTTGTAATTGAAAGCTCTGACGTCATCCATACCTGAAATATGATCCTTGTGTTCATGTGTCAGAATAATTGAATCGAGTTTGGTCACATGTTCCCTGAGCATCTGCTGACGGAAGTCCGGACCAGCGTCAAAAAGTAAGGTAGTCTCGTCTGTCTCGAGGAGAAGAGAAGGTCTTAGTCTCTTATCGTGCTGATCTACAGAAAGACAAGTATTACATTCACAGGCTATTACAGGTACTCCCTGTGATGTTCCTGTACCAAGAAAAGTTATTTTCACTTTAAAAGTATTTCATGACAAACCTATATTAAAAATCAATAAAAGGCAACAGGTGATGCTATTTTTGTTTGTGCAGTCAGGAGCAGTTTATTTGTTATATTTGAGTAACTAAACTTAATAACGTGACCGGCAGGATTTATCTCATACCTGTGACTTTAGGAGGAGATGATTTTTTAAAAGTGATCCCTGAAAAAGTAATCAGTCTTACCAGGCACCTGCGATTCTTCATTGTTGAAGACATCCGGAGTGCCAGGAGGTTTTTAAGACTCATTGACAAAGAGTTTCCAATTAATGATACGGTATTCTTTGAATTAAATGAACATACCGGGGAAACCGATATAGCACATTATCTTGAACCAGTGCTGAAGGGATCAGATATCGGGATCATGAGTGAGGCCGGCCTGCCTGGTATTGCAGATCCGGGTGCCCGGATAATCGCCCTTGCACATAAGAAAAAGATCACAGTAACTCCACTATCAGGACCATCTTCAATTCTTCTGGCTCTTATCTCTTCCGGACTTAACGGACAGAATTTTACGTTCAACGGGTATCTTCCGGTTAAACCTGCGGAACGATCATCAAAACTCAGGGACCTGGAAAAGAATGCTGGTTGTGGGTATGCACAAATCTTTATGGAGACACCCTACCGGAACCAGAAGATGCTGGAATCAATAATTGAAACATGTCATAATGATACAAAGCTTTGCATAGCAGCCGATATTACCCTGCCCTCAGAATCGATAAGAACAATGAGAATCTCAGAATGGAAAAGAGATTTACCATCGTTAAACGATAAACTTGTGGTCTTTGTATTGCAATAATTCTATTTCGCTGGTCCGGGACTTACATGAACAAGTTCAATATCATATAACAGAGGAGTATAACCAACTATAATATAATAACCAGACGGCCCATAAGCAAGTTTCGATGGTACAAGTAACATAGCTTTACCACCTTCTCTCATAAAAGTTATTCCTTCATCAAATCCGGAAATGAGCCATCCCCCATCAACAGGGAAGATAAGTGTATCAGTTTTTCCGACATTGGTATCAAAAACAGTTCCGTCAAGGAACTTTCCTGTATATTTTACGTAGGCAGTATCGTTTTTAACAGGTATACGCCCTGATCCTGCTACTACCTCCAGATAATACAAGCCGCTGGGCTTCAATACAAAATTCAGGTCACTATTACTGTTAAGGTACTCTTGAATCTTTGCACTTTCTTCTTTTTCATATTTTTTGGCAGGATCGCAGGATACAAGCGATATCATTAAAACGACTGTCAGTAAGAGAAAATTTGTTTGAATATTCCTTTTTATCATTGTTTTAAGTTTTGGATGATATGAATTAAAAATTACTGCAAAAATCATTCCAGTAATTATTTGCGCTGCAAGATATTAACATTATAGACAATTATGGCTCTTGAAGGTATCATTTTTCCGTCCCCGATCAATCCATATCCTAAAAAAGGCGGCATGATGAATATCGCTTCAGCGCCTGGTTTAAGGATTCTAAGACCTTCATTCAGACCAGGTTCCATTTCACTTCTTCCCAAAATAACTTCTTTGGGGCCAAGTTTTTTTGATGAATAGCATTTAGTGCCATCAAGAAGAGAGCATTCATAATCAAAAATCACTTTATCACTGTCAGTATAAGTATCTCCTGCACCCTCTTTTATTATCTGATACCAGAGACCTGTAGGAGATTCGGTCATTTTAAGATTTTTTCGTTCAATGTAGTTCTGGATTCTTTCTCTGTCTTTCTGTACAAAATATCTGTTCAGATCAACCATTTCATTCTTTCCAGGCCTGGTATTTGTAATTCTTTTCTCAGAATTATTTTTGCAGGTACCGAATGCAAACAAGAAGATTATAAATACTATACATCTTAATGCCATATGATTACATCTTATCTTCAAATCTCCAGACATTCTCTTTAAGAACTTTAAGAAAAAAGTCAATGGTATTGTCCAGAGTATCGGTGTATTCACCTCCGGAAGCGTTTAAATGCCCTCCTCCGAAAAAATACTGTGCAGCAAATTCATTTGAAGGGAATTGTCCCTTTGACCGGAATGAAAGTTTTATAAAACCATCCTTTTCTATAAACAGAGCCGAGAAATTTATCCCTTTGATTGATAAGGGCATATTGACAAATCCTTCAGTATCGCCCTTAACATGATTATATTCTTTCAGATCATCTTTTGAGAGAAAGATATAAGCGGTTTTATATTCAGGAATTACAACCATTCTCTTATTGAGAGCAAAGCCCAGCAGTCTGATACGGTCGGAAGAAAAATTATTATAGATCAGGTTGAGTATTTTTCCCTTTTCAATACCTGAATCGAGAAGATCTGCAACAATCCTGAATGTTCTGGAAGAATAAGATCCATGCTCAAAGTTTCCCGTGTCTGTAATTATACCCACATAGAGAGCTTCGGCATAAGGCCTGCTGATAAATTGTACCCCGTTCATTTCACACACAAGTTCATGAACGATTTCTGACGTCGAGCATTTTGATGGTTCGGAAATAATCAGATCGGCAAAACTTCCCGGGCCAAGGTGGTGATCAATAACAACCTTCCTTGCATTTGATGCAATAACTAAATCTTCTGCTTCTCCCAGCCTGTTGGATTGATTAAAATCGAGCATCACAATAAGATCAGCTTCAACTATCAGCTTTCTGCATTTTTTCCTGTCTTTTATAAAGATATTTATCAGATCTGCACCGTCCATCCATTTCAGAAACTCCTGAAGATAGTTTGGTGCCATCAGACCAACATTTTTTCCTCTGGTTTTAAGATAATGATATAGAGCTAATTGTGATCCTATTGCATCACCATCAGGATTGATATGGCTGATAAGCAATATATTCTCTGATGATAAAAAAAGTTTCGATAATTCTTTTGTATATTTGGATAAATCTATCACTTTTGCTACAGTTTTTTTTAAGTGGTTAAAGATAAAAAATATTCCCGAAGACCAATTCTATTATTAAATATCAAAAACAACTTCATATGTTCAGTGATTTTACTTTTTCGATTATTAAGCCAGACGCTGTCAGGACAGGAAAAACCGGACCAATTCTTGCCATGATCAACGAAGGGGGATTTGAAATAGCAGCTATGCGGATGGTTAAAATGACCCTTCCACAGGCTGAATCATTTTATTCAGTCCATAAAGACAAACCATTTTTTGATGACCTTGTAGAGTTTATAACATCCGGCCCTGTTGTAGTGATGATATTAAGGCACGAAAATGCTGTTGATCAATTCAGAAAGCTGATTGGAGCAACAGATCCGAACAAGGCAGAACCTGGTACAATCAGAAAGACTTTTGCCGTATCGGTTCAGATGAATGCAGTTCATGGATCTGACAGTGTTGAAAATGCTATTAAAGAGGCTGACTTTTTCTTTTCGGAGACAGAGAGGTTCTATTAAACCAAAACATTTAATCCCGTTTTATGTTATCAGGTTTATAGAACTTTTAAAAATATATGGATTCAAACTTTATCAAAGACTTTTCCGATAAGAAAGAACTGGAAAAGTACTCATCGGCATTCACCCTTTCGGATATGGAAATTTTCATATTCCCTGATCTGTTCTATCCTCTTATTCTTGCCGACATAATGTCACCTCAATTATGGACATGGAGGGACGATCCATGGTTTAAGGATATAGAAAAGAAGAGCTTCACAAACAAAGCCAACAGGATAAAACAGTATATTATTCAGAACTATGTTTTCAATCTTGATCTCTCAACCTGGGGACTTACCTCGAAAAGCGCTGAAATTGCAAGGTTCAGTGATTTTTTCGACATGGAGATGCTTAAACAGTCAAATGCACTTTTTGGGTATGAAGGAGACAAATACTATTTCGATATTGACATAAGGAAACATTTTGGTCTCGATAAATTTGATTCTGACATAATTCCTTACTGGAAGACTGAAACAATTGAGGCTATGACAGCCTTCAGGTATAAAGATAATTTTACATCAGGTGCTGGAGAATGTGTTTCACTATCAGCTCTTTATGCGGCCGCAATGTTTGTGGTTGGAAGAGTGCCTCTTGAAAAAATTTTTCTGATTGCCACCCCGCTTCACTCGCAGAATTTCATAATTGAAAAGGACGGATTAATAACCAATAACCGCAGAATTGTCACAAAGAATATGTGGTATAATGGAACTTCATTGTCTGAAAAAGCCAGAAGGGCCATGGAGAACGAGAAGGTAACCATAGTTTCACATATTTCCGGTTATATTCATACTTTATACAATGATGCTACTATTGACAAGGATGCATATGACCTGTTTTCAGTTAAGCTTAAGGAGTTTCTGGTTACAGATTTAACCAAACTCATTTTCATCAATTTTCTTCGTTTTAAATCCAAATATAAGGTTCTATTCCAGTATCGCTGTGAGTGTTCTGGTAAGCAGAGATACATTTCGCTTGAAAAATTATTTGAATATGAACACACCAGCAAGTTCAATGTATCGGCTGAGTCACGTGCTTCTTTAGTAAAAGAAATCGAAGGAGATGAATTTCATCTTAGTCCCATACAGGGAAAAATCATGCTTAATGACATTGAGGAGATTCTTGAGACAAATGCCGGAAAGAGTCTGAAAGAAATTGAAAATGAATTTATTAAAGTTACCGGGGTAGTTTCTGAAGAGATTATTCAGGAAATGTTCACGGAACTGAAAAATTTTATTTTCATTGATCCTAAAATACCGGATTTTAAAAAGAATTATATAAATACCTATAAGCTTAACATATCCACTGATGATAGTTGCGAAAAAATTATTAGTTTAGTTACCAGGCATACTGCTCAATCAGAGTTAGCCCATCTGTCACTCTATGTATACAGGCAGATGGATAAAATTGACTGGCTTCCATTCATTAAAGCTGCAATTGAGCGGAACCCTGTCTGCTTCACGGATCTGAACGGAAAGAGTACTTCAGAAGTTTATAATATCCTTAAAAACATGTCTGACGATTCAATTTATGACGGGAAGAGGCTTGCATTACCCGATGAAGTATGGAATTTCAGGCGCGGGGATGGAATTGAAAAAACTCTTTTACTTGCTGACTTTCTTCATCATAAGGATAGTTCATCATCAGTTTCAATCAAGATAGAAAATAAAAAAGTCACCTTATCGTTGAATGAGAGTAATTTTCATTTCACCTCACATAAAAACTTCAGGAAATCGATTCAGATAACCGGAACGGATTATACAATT
>JBAWXY010000028.1:0-20423 GCA_037143835.1 Bacteroidota bacterium | reverse complement strand
GGCGGGTTCTCTCTTCCTTTCAGCGTTATTAACGATGGTTGCCGTAAAAGGTAGCGGGGTTAAGCTGTAAATTTAGTATAGCTCTAGAACAATTTGAACCAGTTTTAATAAAATCTAAAAATTACATACGGTAACACGATGGTTTTGGCAATAAGCTTGTCACAATATTTGCAATCATCCCACGACAGAATGTTTTTATTTCTAAATATAATATTCAAGCAAAGCCTGATTCCCTGCGTAGTCAGTATTAAATTCTTGATTTCTTGCTTTAAGTGAAAACTCAGGCATAAACTTTTTTACAAGAACCATAAATTATTCTTTCCAAATTCAGGATAGTGTTACTTTCAAAATGGGGGAAGATCTCTGCGATCATTTCTGGATATTTAATGGTAACGGGTAAATTCTGTTGACGAACCGATTTCCAGTACATCCTGCTGAACTGATAAACCTGATCTATGAGGTCCCTTTTCAGGCTATCGTCTTCAAGAAGTTTGTCATTACTGGCTGATATGTTCAGTTTTATCGGAAATAGATAACATTTTTATACGGAATATTATACCTATTTTAAATGGTTTTTACCTGGTAATTAGAGTTTGCTGATAAAGTCAGCTTAATAAATATTCAACTTTCAAATTTTTGGACAGGCAACCTTTTTTTGGAATAAATAGCATCATGATTTGCTCGACACGATCCGTAATTTTGATTCCCATATTCTTATTAGTGATCAAATATCTCATAAATAGCTTATTGCTACAAATGGTGGAAAATACATAGTGTAACTGGAAGCAAATCCACTTAGGAAAACAAGGGATTGAACTCCGGCTACTTTTCCTTAAGGTATTCTTGTGAGAAATGACTGGGATTTATTCCAAATTCATGTATGAAGCACTTGCTAAAATATTTTGAATCTGAAAAACCAGAGCGCCAGGAAATCTCATTTATGTTATAATCCTTGTTTGTTAAAAGTAGTCTTGCTGCATAATTAAGTTTTGCTTTCTTTATGAAATCCACAGGTTTCAATGATGTCACCTCTCTTATTTTACGATACAATGAAGAACGAGACATATTCATTTTTTCTGAGAGGTTTGTTAGTGTATAATTCTCATTCTCAAGATTTTCATAAATACTATTAAGACATCCTTTTAAAAAATCCCCATCTGGATTTTTTTTGGTCTGAAGTAGTTGCCTGAAATGCGGTGAAGGGCAGAAATATTCTTTAAGTTT
Source organism: Bacteroidota bacterium (assembly GCA_037143835.1). GTDB lineage: Bacteria > Bacteroidota > Bacteroidia > Bacteroidales > VadinHA17 > LD21. Next base: position 19,199 of record JBAWXY010000028.1, on the reverse strand, counting down.
TTCCCTGTTTTCAATTAGATTCTTTATATTGGACAATAAAAGATATTCGTTAAATGGTTTGGTAATATATGCATCAGCTCCAATGTCAAAGCCTTTTAGCACATACTCCTGTGAATCAATAGCTGTCAAAAGAACAACTGGAATATGGCAGGTTGCAACATGTTTCTTAATCTCAATGCACATTTGCATCCCATCCATAACTGGCATTAAAATATCACTTAAAATCAAATCGGGTATTTCTTTTATGGCGATGGTTAGTCCTTGCATTCCATCATGAGCTGTAATTACTTTATAGTATCTACTGATGATATTGGCAATTACGGTCAACAAATCCGGATTATCTTCAATTAACAGTATGGTTTTCTTTTTATCATCCGAATCCACATATTCATAGCTGATACTATTTAGATCTATGGATTTTCTTTCAACTTCTTTATTAGTAAGTCCATGAAATTGAGGTATCGTGACATTAAATATAGTGCCTTGGTTCTCAATACTTTCTACACTTATACTTCCACCATGGAGTTGAATTAATTCCTTGCTTAATGCTAAACCGATCCCTATTTTATCATTGTTGAAGTTCTTGGAATTATTTACCTTGTAAAAACGTTCAAAAATGTGTGGCAATTCATTTTTAGGAATGCCAATACCTGAATCTTGAACCTTGATCAGTATTTTTGAGTGTTCGTCTTTTACGTAAACCGAAACCACTCCAAATCTGTCGGTGTTTTTTATGGCATTGGAAAGGAGGTTATACATTACTTTTTCAATTACACCTAAATCGAATTCCGCAAATATCTCATTATTAGTTTCTGAAAGAAGTTTAATCTCCTTTTTACTTGCTTGTTCTTGAAATGCATCTACAATATTTGAAACAAACTGAGTAATGTTAGCGCTGAAAAAAGTAAGATGATATTTATTTTCATCTATATTCCGAAACTTAAGTATCCCCTCAGTAAGTCGTGCTAGCCTTTCTGCACTTCGTTGTAGTACCTTAAGTTTATTCTTAATCGATTCATCGTATGTCAAATTGAGAATATCTTGGATAGGATTTGTCATTAATGTGACAACGGTTCTTAATTCATGCGATAGGTCTGTAAAAAGCCGAAGTTTGTTCTCTTTAGCCTCTTCAGCAACGATTAATAGATTTAAGGAATCATCCCGTTGTTTTGTAATAATTTGATATTGATGACCGATTGTTTTATTTTTCTCATCTAATACCTTATTCATACGGTTTTTATGTCTCCACGAAGCAAGAATTATAAAGACAACCAGTATTAACAAGATAATCGTTAAATAGGTCAGAAGTAATAAAACTCTACGTTTATTCAGGATCTTCGACATATTGTTTAGTTGATCACCTTGGTTATCGATTTTATTTTGTTGATCTTGTAACTGTTGTCCCTGGAGCCAGATAGTTCTTGCATTAGTATTATCAATACGGTATGTGTTTAAATCTATGTTTTTTTCATAAGGTTTTCCTGTAAGTATCGCAACAGCAAGTTGAATTGCTTTTTCACCCCCAGTCGGGTATAATACGGTACCATCAATAAATCCATTGATGATCATATTAACTCCTCCATTAACAGAGTTCATTCCATCTACACCTATAATATATGGTTTAAGATTATACTTTCTTGCAGATTTTGAAGCGGCCTTTGCCATAAAGTCATTATGAGCAAAAATGAGATTAAAATCATTAAAAGAACGGAAAAGACTATCTGTAATTTTCAGAGTCTTAGCTTCCAACCATGCGCCCTCAACTGTTTTTATAATAACGATTTTAGGGTATTGATCAATGATCTCATGAAATCCTCTTGATCTTTCAATAGCCGGAGTAGATCCTTTTAATCCCGTAATCTCAAGTATTTTGCCTTTGCCTTTTAATAATTCATTTGCAAAATAACCTGCCTCCCTTCCAATTGTATAATTATCCGCACCTATATATGCTGTATAATTTGAAGAGTTTATTTTCCTGTCGATAACTATTACTGGAATTCCTTTATTATATACTTTTTCAACAATTGGAGTAAGCTGTGCTGCTTCATTGGGAGAAACAATTAAAAGGTCAATTTTTTTTTCAACCAATTCATTAATATCATTTATCTGATTATTATTATTATCGTTTGCATCTTTCACAATAAACTCAATATTTAAGTAGCGATAGAAACTTATTTCTCTTTTCATCTCCTCAACCATTGTTTTACGCCACTCATCAATCATAGTACATTGAGAAAAACCGATAATCAATTTTTTTTCTGATTTTCGTTCCTGATCGTTTATACAACCAGATAACACCAGTATCATAATCAATATACACTGTTTCATTTTCATTTAAAAGCTATAAAAAATCCATTTGGGGTTTTGATCTCATTTATATTAACGCAATACTTCTCTTTTTTACCTACTATGAGGATAAAAGTTATAGCTATAAAAAAATCTTGCCAATTTATTTTAAAATTTTCTTTTCCAATATGATAGGTCTGTAAAATTTTATATATGAAAAGTCAAACTTAAAGATATGTTTTCCGACTTATTTTTAATCTATAGAGACATTATATGTTTTTTGTGCTTAAAATACTCTTTAATTTAATAGAAATTCAGAAATTGTTTCTCGAATAGACTTATTAATTGGGTATCTTATAATAATTTTAATTGAACCTTCTTAAAAATAAAATAAATACTTATAGATTTGTCAGTAAAGTTAGAATTCGAAATTGAATATTTATTTTGGAGTAATAATATTAATTTTTTTCTTTCTTTTACGGATAGACGAAATATTTCTTTTGTTTTTAACATCTCTTAACTTGGTACTACAGGCTTTTTCAATTAATTCTATAATGTCATTGAAATGAAGAACAGGTTTAGATTTTTAATTCTGATATGTCTGATGTTTTTTATGTATTTGGAATCATATGCTCAGACAAGTAAAGTTCCATCATTTCGTATGATTCAATCTAATGGCAAAATATTCAGAGCTGAATATTTACCATTTGGAAAACCAATAATAATAATATATTTTTCCCCGGATTGTGATGACTGTCAACTATTAACCAGTGAATTCCTTGCCAGGATAAATGATTTCAAGAACGTATCTATTGCAATGATTACTTATCTGTCAGTTGAAAGTGTATCAAATTTTGTTGCCAGAAATAATTTAAGTAATTATTCAAATATTTATGTTGGGACTGAAGGGAACTCTTTATTTGTCAAAAACTATTATGATATTGAGAAATTTCCATTTGTCGCATTATTTAATAAGAATGGTGATCTGATAAAGAAATACTATAGTAAAGAAATAAGTTTAAATGATTTGTCTGACTGCCTTAAAAAACTACTATAAATCAAGTCATGTTTTTAACAATTAAACTGCTAACGTCGCTGATCTTCAGTGACTAAATGTGGCTAATAACCATTATTTATCAGATCTCTAAGGTAATTATTTCTTTGTAAGATCTCAAAATTGGCTATAACCAAAAAGGTTGAGATTGAATTGTCAATAAGATCCAAAACCAAATCATTTACATTGATTAACTTTTATCTTTTGCTCAATCACTGATAAATGCCCAAGACAAGTAATTATCTATTTCCCATTATGGCTTCCTGAGCATCAAAGCGAATTTTGATGGAAGATATTAATAATAGATGATTTAACAATTTTTAGTACCTGATTGAACACTTTTTCGTTAATCCATTACCATTTTAGTATACCATATTGAACACTTTTTACCCTATACTAAGCGAGCAATCTTAGTAATTTTATAATCAAAGATTTTTATACAAAATGAACCTATATGACTGACAATTCAAAAAATATAAATAAGATACTCTGTGTTGGAGAAATTCTTTGGGATATGCTTCCAACGGGGGCAAAAGCTGGTGGGGCTCCGATGAATGTTTCCCTACATCTGAAAAAGCTTGGTCTCAATTCAATATTTGCTGGAAGGATAGGGAATGACAAACTAGGATACTCCCTGGTGGAATTTCTGAAACAAAATGGGATGGATACTTCCTTAATACAAGTTGATGCTCATTTCCCTACTAGTACAGTTGAAGTTAGCATCGGAACCGATCACCAGGTAAAGTTTGACATTATTGATAATGTTGCGTGGGATAGATTTGAATTGACAGATGAACTTAACCTTGCTTCTGAAGAATCGGATATACTCGTTTATGGAACACTTTCATCCAGGCATTATCTTACTCGTAAAACTATTCACACATTAATTGATAAACCCTGTTTAAAATTAATTGATGTGAATCTTCGCCCGCCATTTATTGATAAGGAGGTAGTAGAAGAACTCTTATTAAAAGCGGACATTGCGAAACTAAATAGTGACGAGCTTAAATTTATTGGAGGCTGGTATAATTTAGGAATAAATGAAGTTGAGCTTACTAATTGGTTTGCAGAAAAATATAAGTGTCAGATAGTGTGTATCACCAGAGGGGCTGAGGGTGCTTTAATATTTGACAATGGCAATATCCTTGAAAATACTGGATACAAGGTTAATGTTATCGACACAGTTGGTTCAGGCGATGCATTTTTAGCAGGTTTTCTAGTGAAATATCTTTCCGGAGCATCTTTAGCTCAAACATTGGATTTTGCCTGTGCCACGGGAGCCCTTGTTGCCACAAAAGCCGGAGGAACTCCAGATTATGATTTAGAAGAAATATACAATATCCAGGGAATAAATAATGATAAAGCAAAAATTTTATAGTAATTATATAGTATCAAAATTCACCTTAACCTTTATTAATTAATTATGAGAAAATTCTTCACAAAACTAACAAAACAAAAATTCCAGAAGGAGTTGTTGTTTTTATTGTGCATTATGCTTTTTACAAATGCTTATGCACAACAGGTTACAATTTCCGGTAAGGTTTCAAATGCTACAACAAATGAAGCTCTTACCGGTGCGACCATTCTTGAAAAGGGTACTTCAAACGGAGTAATATCGGGAGTGAACGGAAATTTTACAATTTCAGTCAGCCCCAATGCTACCCTGGTATGTTCATTCATTGGAATGACCACCCAGAAAATTCTGGTTGGGGAATCCCGTTCTATCACAATTAGTTTGCAACAATCAATAAGCCAATTAGATGAAATTGTTGTGACAGGTTATATGAGTCAGAAAAAAGCCGATTTAACAGGGTCTATCACTGTTGTTGATGTAAAGGAATTGGTAAATAGTGTAACCGCTAATCCAATGCAGGCATTACAGGGACGTGTCCCAGGATTATATATTGAAACAACAGGTGATCCGACAGGTAGAAACAGAACACTTCTTATTCGGGGAATTAACACTCTGGGTAATACTTCTCCGCTATACATTATTGATGGTGTACCTACCAAAAGTGCTGATGTATTTAGTAATATGGACCCAAATGCAATTGAATCAATGCAGGTTCTTAAAGATGCCTCAGCTGCCTCAATTTATGGATCAAGAGCTTCCAATGGAGTTATAATTGTTACCACGAAGACAGGAAAGGGCGCGTTCAAGGTTGATTTCAGCTCCAGCATTACATTCCAAAACAATAAACGAACATTACCTGTTTGCAACACCCAGGAATATGGGAGAGCTCTCTGGCAGGCAGCTATAAATGATGGTACTAATCCAACAGTACATTCCGCCCGCTTCAGTTATGAGTGGCACACAGATGCTAATGGCGTTGCCATACTTGATAAAGTTATTCCTGTTGAATGGATTGGTGGTGACGAAAGTTATGGTTTGAAAAGTACTGATACCGATTGGCAGAAAGTGGTATTCAGACAAGGATTGATATCAACAAATAATCTAACAATCTCGGGATCAACAGAAAGGAGTTCATTGCTTATGAGCATTGGTTATCTGTCTAATAAAGGAGTAATTGAGTATAATAAGTTCAATAAAATCTCCGGCCAGCTAAATAGTTCTACATCTTTTTTTAATAAGAAACTCGTTATAGGGCAAAATTTACATATAGCTTCTACTTCCGAAGTCCCATTAAGAGGGGATCATAACGGACCCGGCCTTGCAGGTTTAGGTAGCACAACAATAATAGACAATACATATTTTACGCAACCAATCCTGCCAGTCTATTATGTTGATGGATTTCCTCATTTCTCAGGTCCATTTGGTTCCGGATTTTCCGATCGGAATAATCCTTTACAGGTTGGGTGGTTAGGCAGAGACAACAGAATAAATGACCTGATGTTATTCGGAGATATCTATGTTGAACTGAATCCAGTCAAGAATTTACGTTTAAGATCGAGCTTCGGAGTGGATTATAACAATGACACCAGATGGTCCATCGAGAGGACCTGGCAGGCTGGTTTCCTTGGAAGGTCATTAAATTATTTGGAGAAGCAACTTGGTATTGGATTTAATTGGAACTGGACCAATACTGCTAATTATAATTTAACTGTCAATAAACACTCTGCTGACTTTCTTTTGGGGATGGAGGCCGTTGTTAATGACGATCAGTCAATAAGAGGATATAAAGAAGGATTCGCAGACCAGTCTCTTGATTATTTGCAATTTTCCGCTGCAACAGGTTCTGCCGGTGTTTATGGCAACAGATCAGGTAATCAGTTATTATCTTATTTTGGTAAAATAAATTACAGTTGGGCTGAGAAGTATCTGGCTTCTGTAACTATCCGGTACGATGGATCTTCCAGGTTCGGTTCAGAAAACAGGTTTGGACTATTCCCGGCAGTCACCGCCGGTTGGAGAATAGATAAGGAAGCATTTATGGAAAATGCTAAATTTATCTCTAACCTGAAATTAAGGGCAGGAGCTGGAAGAGTAGGCAACCAAGAAATTGGAAATGAAGCAAGATTTGGTTTATATGCAACAAACTACGGAACCAGGGATGGCAACCGTACAACTGGAACAGCTTATGATCTAAATGGAGCTGGAACTGGCAACCTTCCATCCGGATATGTTATGACTCAGTTGGAAAACATAAATCTCAAATGGGAATCTACAGATGAATTAAACGTAGGTGTTGATTTTGGATTTATGGAAGAAAGAATTACAGGGTCTTTTGATTATTTTACCCGTAAAACGAAAGATATTTTGACACGACCACCTTATGCAGGTGCCATGGGAGAAGGTTCATGGCAATACGTTAACGGTGCAACGATGGAAAACAAAGGTTTTGAACTTGTTCTGGGTTACAGAGGTGATGTTGGAGAGTTTTCATACAGAATTCTTGGTTCAGTGAGCTCTTTTCATGATAAAATAACATATTTGCCGGAGTCAGTAATAAAATCATACCCGGGGAATGTTGAAAAAACTATAATCGGCAGGTCTGTTACATCTACATTCGGATATGTTTATGATGGCATATTCCAAACCCAGACAGAAGTTGACGCCCATGTAAATCAACCAGGGAAAGGCATTGGAAGGTTGCGGTATAAAGATCTGAATGATGATGGCAAAATAGATCCTTTAGATCAGGATTGGTTGGGAGAATCATTACCAAAATTTTCATATGGGATAAATACGGAACTATCATATAGGAATTTTGTTTTATCAATTTTCATGCAAGGGATCTCAGGGATAAAAGTCAATGATGGAGTAAAAGGCTCCACAGATTTTGCAAATGGACAAGGTATGAATTTTGGTAGCCGAGTTTTAGAGGCATGGACACCACAAAATACCGGTTCCGACATTCCAATGTTATCACTGGTTAATAAAAATAATGAGAATAGAGGCTCAAACTATTACAGGGTAAACGGTTCGTACTTTAAAGTTAGAAATGCTCAGCTGGGTTATACTCTTCCTAAAAGTATCTCAGAAAAAATTAAAGCTAGTAATTTGAGAGTTTATATTTCAGGAGATAATTTTATAATGCTGAGACCAAAGGGTAAGGGAACTTTCACAGGCCCAGATCCTGAAACTCCGGGTACGCTTTATCCAAGACCGGTAAGCTATACTTTTGGAATAAAAATTACAATATAAATCTTAATAGAGAGTGAAAATATGAAACGTATTATACAAATATTGACAGGTACATTTTTAATATTTATTATATCATGTACCACAGATTTCTTAGATTATTCCCCAAAAGGTAAACTGAGTGGAGACCAACTAAATAATCCTGAATTTATGGATCAGCTTGTAACAGCAGCCTATGCCTCATTAGGCAATGATGATTGGCCTCAGCCTATTTCAAATATGTGGCAATGGGGTAGTGTTCGCTCTGATGATGCTTATAAAGGTGGAGGTAGTGTACCTGATCAGGGCGAAATCGATATTATGGAACAATTCGTATTAATAAATACAGAACTGGGTAAACCCAATCTTATATGGATTGCTCTATATGAAGGAATCGGAAGAGCTAATGATGCTTTACAGAGACTTGATTTAATGACTGAAAAACAGTATCCAAAAAAAGTAGAACGGGAAGCTGAATGCAGGTTTATTAGGGGGCATTTTCATTTTCTTCTTAAAATATTGTTCAAGTATCCTGTATGGGTCGATGAATTAACGCAAAAGGCTGATATAAAACTACTGACAAACAATGATTTTACAAATGATCAGCTTTGGGATAAAATTGCAGGAGATTTTGAATTTGCAGTTAACAACTTGCCTGTAACACAGAGCCAGAAAGGGAGAGCTACCAAAGTTGCTGCATGGTCCTACCTTGCCAAGGTTAGACTTTACCAGGCATATGAACAGGATGATCAGCATAATGTTACCAATATAAATACAACAAAACTTCAGCAAGTTGTACAAATGTGTGATAATGTAATAACTGCAGGAACTAATGGCCTTGCTGTTGATTTTGGTGATAATTTTGTAACAGAAAAGGAAAATGGACCTGAATCTATTTTTGCAATACAGTTTTCAGTCGATGATGGAACAGATCACGGGAGGCTCAATAAAGCTACAGGTTTAAATTATAATATGGCTCCGGTTTTTGGTTGTTGTGATTTCCATAATCCAAGCCAGAATATGGTAAATGCTTTTAAAACGGATGATAACGGACTGCCGTTGTTCGACACATTCAATGATGTATCCATGAAGGACTTTGTTGATTTCTGGACCAATGGAGTTGATCCCAGACTTGATCATACTGTTGGGATTGTATCACACCCTTTTAAATATGACCCTACATGGATTATGCTAAAAAGTTGGCGAAGGGCTCCGCAAGTATACGGATATTATTCAGCTATGAAGGAAGTAGTTCATTATAAGGATCCTACATTCAGGAAATATGGGGCTTTTCATGCGAGTGCTTTAAATTTTGTTGTCATTAGATATTCTGATGTACTTTTAATGAAGGCAGAAGCTCTCATTGAATTAGGCCGTCATTCTGAAGCCCTGCCTCTTATAAACGAGGTTAGAAGCAGAGCTGCAAACAGCACCGGGAAATTGAAGTATTCAAATGGCACCTATGCTTCCAATTATCGTATTAGCACTTATCAGGATGGCGTAAATTGCAACTGGACACAAAATTATGCACGCAGTGCTATGAGGTTTGAACGGCGACTTGAATTCGCGATGGAAAGTCCACGCTTTTTCGACCTTGTCCGTTGGGGTATTGCTGCAGAAACTTTAAATGCATATTTTGCTAAAGAGAAAACGCGATTTACATTCCTCTCAGATGCTTTTTTCAAAAAGAACAGGGATGAATACCTTCCCATTCCTCAGCAACAAATTAATTTAGTTGAAGGAATCTATACTCAGAATTATGGTTGGTAGTTATTTGTTTTTTCTTAGGTTAGTTAGTGGGTAAGTTGGTTAGTGGGATGGTAGTGGGAGCTAAGCAAGAAAATAATGTTTATGAGAAAATGGGTAAATTATTAGTAAACATTTAATAGCCTTTGCTTCCGCTACCTTTTTTAAGTGACAGATAAGGTATCGCGGCAATTCCTTTCTTTATGGAGAATAGAATAGGATTTTTTTATAAAGTCACAATTAACTCAAAAAGAACATGGCTTAATATTAAGGGTTTAATTAACACACTCTGCATTGAAAGTTTTATCTTTCTTTTATTCAAAAAACCTATGGAAAAGAATAATTGCGTGAAGATTACATTTGTCTTATTCCTGTCCCTTTCATTGTTTAAATTTTCCGGGTATGGACAGGAAGTTATAACTGATTATACTTCTAAGGTTCCTAAATATATTTTCGGTAACTCATTAGAGGAGCAGGAAGCTCAACTTAAAAATAATCCCTTATTAATAAGGATGAGGGAATCTAGGGCAAAACTAAGTACCGATAAATTTCGTCCGGTATACCATTATGTTAATCCGGAAGGTAACCTTAATGATCCAAACGGTTTATGTTATTGGAAAGGTAACTGGCACATGTTTTATCAAGCCTACCCACCTGAAGATCCACGTCAGCACTGGGGCCATGCCGTAAGCTCTGATCTTGTTCACTGGAGTGATCTACCGTATGCCATATATCCAAATCCGGAAAGAGCTGTTTTTTCAGGTTCAACTTTTGTTGAAGAAAACAGGGTAATAGCAATGTATCATGGAACGATGGCAGGGAATATGGTAGCTGTTTCGTCCGATCCTCTACTTCTTAATTGGAGCAAGGTTACCGGTAATGCCGTAATCCCATTAAAAAGTACTACAGGTTTCTCACTGCCCTACAGTGTTTTTGACCCATGTATATGGGTGAAGGATAGCATATACTATTCTCTTTCTGCAGGAAGGATGCCAATTGGTCCAGGTGACAAACCTGTCAGAGCTAATTTTCTGTACAGATCAAAAGATCTTGCCCGCTGGGAATTTGTTCATGAATTTGTAAAGAATGATAGGTTTACCATGGTAGGTGATGATGGTGCATGTCCCTATTTTTGGCCCATAGGAGATCGTTATATATTGAATTTTTTCAGCCATATGAGTGGAGGCCAGTATCTTTTAGGCGATTACGACAAGCAGAATGATAAATTTATTGTTACATCTGGCGGAAAATATAATCATGGTGCCGTTGGCCCAGGTGGTGTACATGCCCCATCTGCAACACCAGATGGCAAAGGAGGCCTGATAATAATTTTCAATATGAATCCGGGTAGACCTTCTGAAGGATGGAATCAGATCATGACTCTTCCTCGCCGCCTGACTTTGATTTCAAATGATGACGTGGGACAGGAACCTGCCGGTGATCTAAGCCTGCTTCATTATGATGCCAAGCATCTTGGACCAATGATACTACCTGCCAATAAAGAAATAGTTCTTAAGGGGATCGTTGGCGATGCAATGGAAGTAAAAGCAGAGATAGATCTTATGAATTCTCAGGTTGTTGAACTCAATGTTTTGAGATCACCCAATAAGGAGGAATTTACCAAAATAATTATCTTTAAAGAAAAAGGCTTTAGTAAAGGATTAGATTATATCAATGGTCCTGAAACGGTTATGATACCGGCCAGTCTTTTATCGACTCTAACAGGGAACAAATCTTTTGCTCCGGCACCAAATATTCAGAACAGTCTGATAACAATAGAAACCACTAATTCTTCAACCCTTTCGGATGTGAGATTTCGTCCACCCGAAACAGCGCCCTTTTATTTAGAATCCGGAGAAACTGTTAAACTGCGTATTTTTATCGATAAGAGTGTAGTTGAAGTATTTGTTAACGGGAAGCAGTGTGCAGCTGTCAGAGTCTATCCTGGTAGAAAGGACAGCATGGGAGTTTCCATATGTTCACTGGGTCAGGAGGCACTACTTAAATCGTTGGATGCATGGCAAATGAAAAGTATATATAACTAAAACACAATAAAATGAAGAGAAAATCGCTTTCCTTTTTAAGGCAAATAGCATTAATTGCTGCAATGACAGCTTTTTTGGGCTTGCAAGCTGTAAACGGTCAGGGTAAAATTCCTGATTATACATCGAAAGTTCCAAAGTATGACTTCGCAAATACTCTTTCTGAGCAGGAAAATCAGCTTAGGACTAATCCACTTATGATCCGGTTTGCTGAATCTCGCCAAAGGCAATCTGCAGATCGTTATCGTCCAATCTATCATTTTGTCAGTCCGGAAAGTACATTGAACGATCCAAACGGAATATGTTTCTGGCAGGGCAACTGGCATTTGTTTTATCAGGGTTATCCACCGGAAGATCGGCGTCAGCATTGGGGACATGCTGTAAGTAAAGATCTGATACACTGGAAAGATCTTCCTTATGCGATATACCCTAACCCGGAAAGGGCTGTTTTTTCCGGAAGTTCTTTAGTTGACGGGAATCGTGTTATTGCTATGTACCATGGTACAGAGGTTGGGAACATGGTTGCTGTATCAGATGATCCATTACTTCTGAACTGGAAAAAGACTACAACTGACAGGGCTGCTATACCTCTCAGATCTGAAGCAGGATTTCCTCTGCCCTACAGTGTTTTTGATCCCAGCATCTGGAAAAAGGATGATATCTATTATGCACTTTCTGCCGGGCGGGCGCCAAAAGGACCGGGGGGACGACAAGTCGCCACCTGTTATCTTTTCAGATCTAAAGACCTTATAAACTGGCAATATGTTCATGAGTTTGTCGAAGATGACAGGTTTACATTGATTGGAGATGATTATGCCTGCCCATATTTCTGGCCAATTGGAGATCGTTATATACTGCCCTTTTTCAGTCACATGAGCGGGGGACAATATCTTTTGGGCGATTATGACACTGAGAGAGATAAGTTCATAGTTACCCAAGGTGCTAAATTCAATTTTGGCCCCTCAACGCCTTCAGGAGTACATGCTCCATCGGCTACTCCCGATGGAAAAGGAGGGGTCATTATCATATTCAATATGAACCCGGGAAAACCGACCGGAGAATGGAACCAGATTTTTACGCTGCCAAGAAGGTTGACTTTAGTTGGTAAAAACGAGATAGGACAGGAACCTGCAGGAGATATAGAATCTTTGCGTGGAGAATATCAGAAAGTTGTGCCTGTGAAACTACCTGCAAATAAGGAACTCATATTTAAAAACATCAAAGGAAATGCGATGGAAATCAACCTTGAGATTGATCCCATGGATGCTCCAGTTATTTCACTGAATGTTCTCCGTTCTCCAGGGAAAGAAGAATATACACAAATAAACTTCTTTAGAGAGAGGGGTATGCCCGGTGGACGTGACTATCGCGTTGGGCAAATAGCCAGGGTTCAGGGTCTTGACGAACCTCAACCTGCACCTACTGTCTCACCTGCTGCGCCACTGGTAAGAGAAAGTCTTATATCCATCGAGTCTTCCTTTTCATCCCTTCATCCCGATGTTAGGCCACGAGGCCCGGAAACAGGATCATTTGTCCTGGATAAAGATGAGACTCTCAAACTTCGGATTTTTATTGATAAAAGTGTCGTTGAAGTTTTTGCAAATGGAAAACAATGTGTTGCGGTAAGAGTATATCCGAGTCGTGACGATAGTATTGGTTTTTCGATCCGTTCTCAGGGGCAGGAAAGCGAACTGAAATCGCTTGAGGCCTGGCAAATGAATAGCATTTATTAATAGCTAAAGAAATATTTTACCCCGAATGTACTTAATTATCTAATATAGTAATACATATGGAAACGAACAAAAATCATTTATTGTATTTCCTGTCAACAATATTTTTTCTGTTTACTTTGGTTGTGACAGAAAGAAATGTTTCAGGACAGGTAGTTCCGATTGATTATACCTCCAAGGTTCCTAAGTTTAATTTCGCAAATACACTACCGGAACAAGAAGCCCAATTGAAAACAAATCCCTTGTTGCAGAGGATGAATGATTCGCGCAAAAGGCTTTCAAGCGATAGGTTACGTCCTATATATCATTATGTAAACCCTGAAGGAAACCTTAATGACCCCAACGGCCTGTCCTTCTGGAATGGGAACTGGCATCTTTTTTATCAGGCATATCCCCCTGAAGATACTCGCCAGCATTGGGGACATGCTATAAGTAAAGATTTAATCCATTGGAAAGATCTTCCATATGCAATATACCCTAACCCGGAAAGGGCTGTTTTTTCCGGATCAACTCTTGTTGAGGAAGATAGAGTAATCGCAATGTATCATGGAACAATGGTTGGAAATATGGTTGCTGTATCCTCTGATCCTTTGCTGTTAAACTGGGAGAAAGTTTCGGGCGCAGCTGTTATTCCTATAAAAAGTCAAACCGGATTTCCATTGCCGTATAGTGTATTTGATCCTTGTATATGGAAGAAAGATAGTGTTTACTATTCACTTTCGGCTGGCAGGTTGAATGAAGGACCCGGAGGTAAGCCAGTACGGGCTAACTTCCTTTTTCGTTCACTTGATTTGGCTAAATGGGAATATATGCATGAATTTGTTGAAGACGACCGGTTCACTCTTGTTGGCGACGATGGCGCATGTCCATACTTCTGGCCTATAGGTGATCGTTACATACTTCCTTTCTTCAGCCACATGAGTGGAGGTCAGTACTTGTTAGGCGATTATGACAAAAAGAATGATAAATTTATTGTCACCCAAGGAGGAAAATTCAATTTTGGAGCGGTATCTCCTTCAGGGGTTCATGCACCATCGGCTACACCAGATGGCAAAGGGGGAGTAATAATAATTTTTAATATGAACCCGGGAAAACCAACTGTCGGATGGAATCAGATTATGACCCTTCCCCGGCGTTTGACACTGCTTAATAAAGATGAATTAGGTATAGAACCTGCCGGGGACATAGAGTCACTCCGATACAACCCCAAACATGTTGATGCGATGAAACTTCCTGCTAATAAGGAAATTATTCTAAAGGGGATCAAAGGTAATGCAATAGAAATCGTTGCAGAAATTGATCCATTAAATTCACAAATGGTCGAATTGAACGTTTTGCGTTCGCCCAATAAGGAGGAATTTACTCGTATCGTACTTTATAAAAATAAAGGATTCAACAAAGGAAGAGAATCTATTCCTGGAACACCCAGTGAAAATGTTAATTATAGCTTATTATCAATCGAGTCTGGTTATTCATCTATTCTTCCTGATGTTAGAACAAGGGCTCCAGAAACGGCACCAATTATTTTAAAACCTGATGAGACTCTCAAGTTAAGGATTTTTATAGATAAGAGTGTTGTTGAAGTATTCGCGAATGGAAAACAATGTGTCGCTATGAGAATATATCCTGGCCGTGAAGACAGTATGGGCGTTTCAATCAGGGCTCAGGGGCAAGATGCCCAGCTTATATCACTCGATGCTTATCAGATGAAAAACATATATGAATAAAATATTTGCAACTAGTGATTTTTACAATCTAGAATTTGGGATCTATTTAACTGGTGTTTCTTTATAGATATGTATTAATAATTCAATTGAAGAAAATGGATAAGACAAAAATATTTTTTATATTAACGATTATAATGTTTGTATGCGCTTGCAAACCGTCAGGTCAAAAGAAGGACGATTCAACAACTCAAGCTTTATCTATTACTATCAACAAGAAATATCTCAACTTACCTGTGTCACAAAAGGAAGATCGGAAACAAATGAGTTTTGTTGTTGATGGGCATTCTCAACTGGACATTGTGATCCGTTTGGCACCATCCAACCCTGATTATTGGGTTTTTTATGATGTATCTCCCTTTATTGGCAAGGATCTTACAATCAGCTATTCAGGAAATCCTGATGGATTGAGTAAAATCTATCAGGATGATGTGATAAATGGGCAGGATAGTTTGTATAAAGAGAGTAATCGGCCGCAGATTCATTTTAGTTCAAAACGTGGTTGGAATAATGATCCTAATGGTCTGGTCTATTATGAAGGAGAGTATCATTTGTTTTATCAGCATAATGCATTTGAACGCGAATGGGAAAATATGAGCTGGGGTCACGCAATTAGTAAAGATCTAATTCATTGGGAAGAGTTGCCTGTTGTAATGTACCCTGATACTCTGGGCACAATCTTTTCGGGGTCTGCAGTGATCGATTATAACAACACTTCAGGTTTTGGAAAGAATGGAATACCCCCAATGATAGCTGTTTATACGGTAGACAGTCCAGATAATCAGAGACAATGTATAGCATACAGCCTGGATAAAGGAAGGACTTTTATAAAATATGCTGGTAATCCTATTCTCGATTCTAAAGCAAAATGGAATAGCAAAGATATTCGCGACCCGGCTGTATTCTGGTACGATCAGGCTAAGACATGGGTGATGATTTTATATGAACGTGATGGCAATTCAGTTTATACATCGGCAAATCTGAAAGAGTGGGAATACCAGAGCCATACGACCGGCTTCTTCGAATGTCCGCAGTTTTTTGAGCTGTCAGTTGACGGGAATCAGAAAAACAAAAAATGGGTAATGTATGGTGCCTCGGGCACGTATATGATTGGGAGTTTTGATGGAAAAACCTTTAATCCCGAATTTGGTAAATATTACTATGGGAATGGTGCAATTTACGCTGCCCAGACATTCAATAATATTCCTGTGTCAGACGGAAGACGTATCCAAATAGGATGGGGACGTATTGAGCATCCCGGAATGCCATTCAAACATATGATGTTACTGCCGACGGAACTTACCCTAAAGACTACTAAAGAGGGGATCAGGATGTTCAATACTCCGGTTAAAGAGGTAGATTCATTACAGGAAAATGAGGTTACCTGGGAGGAACTGGACTCAAAAAAAGCATCAGAAGTATTACAGGAATTTAATTACGCTGTTGCTCTTCGAATCAAGACTACTATTAAACTTTCTCATTCCACTACAGCCGGACTTAATCTTTTTGGACAGGCGCTTTTAAGGTATGACATGAATTACAATCAGATCAACGGTCTGTTTTATACTCCGGAAGACCGTACCAGTATGGAAATAAGTGCTGATATTATTATTGATAAAACTTCAGTTGAGGTATTTATAGACAAGGGTGCATTTTCATATGCATTGGAACGGAAAGCAGTTTCCGGGAATAAGGACGGATTCCGTTTCTTCGGTAACAATATTGAAGTGAAAAATCTGAAAGTATATAAGATGAAATCTGTCTGGGCAAATTAATTAATAATATAAGATGAAAAACTCAACTAATATATCAAAATTATTGCCCATAATGCTGGCTTTCTTTGCTATGGGATTTGTTGACCTTGTCGGTATTGCAACCAATTATATTAAAGCTGATTTTAAGCTTTCGGATACTATGGCAAATCTGATGCCATCGATGGTTTTCCTGTGGTTTTTTGTTTTCTCTGTACCAACAGGGCTGATGATGAACAAAATAGGCAGAAAAAAAACCGTTTTACTCAGTTTAATTGTAACCCTTCCTTCCTTGCTCATTCCACTATTTTACTATAGCTTCTTCTCAATGCTATTTTCATTTTTGTTATTGGGCATTGGAAACACACTCATGCAGGTATCCTTAAATCCTTTGCTGGCAAGTATTGTGAGTGGAAAGAGGATGTCAAGCTCTCTTACTTTTGGGCAGTTTGTGAAGGCAATTGCTTCTTTGCTTGCTCCTATCGTTGCCGCATGGGCAGTAGTTAAGTTCGGTGACTGGAGGTTTATACTCTTCCCTGGATTTGCAGCTGTTACCATTATTGCCATGTTTTATCTGGGTATGACTAAAATAGAGGAGGAAAAGATTGGAGTCAGGGCGGCGTCATTCAAAGAGTGTTTTGCCCTACTGGGTGACAGGTATGTGTTATTCTTCTTTTTAGGGATTATGGCTCATGTAGGTCTGGATGTAGGAATAAATACAACAGCTCCAAAGTTGCTTATGGAGCATCTGGGTATGGAGTTGAAGGATGCCGGATATGCAACAAGTTTTTACTTTATTTTTCGTACCGCAGGCTGCTTTATGGGATCCTATTTGCTTGCAAAATTCGGAGACAAGAAAGTATTCCTTGTCAGTGTCAGCATGATTTTACTTGGCATTATTGCGTTATTCTCTTCAGATAAGACTATTATGTACGCCGGCATTGCAATATTCGGACTTGGAAATTCAAATATCTTCCCGGTAATGTTCTCACAGGCATTGGTGAGGAAACCAGAAAGCCAGAACGAAGTATCAGGATTAATGATCACAGGAATCTCAGGTGGTGCCATTATACCTTTATTAATGGGAGTTGCATCGGATAAAATGAATAGTCAGACCGGAGCACTGATCATTCTGCTTGTATGCGTAGTATTTCTTTTAGGTTTGGTATCTTCTAAAATTAAAGCGAACTGACAATTATTAAACCAGGCACAATAAACATATCATTTTGGGACTTGGAATAGCACTTCGAAATTTACTACCTGAAGGTAAAATGCGGAAAGAGCACCAATAAATTCTGTATATAACGTATCAAAGCTTGGAGCGGAAGGTTATGCTATCAGTACAGTAGGAAAAGATAACTTGGAAGATGAGCGAATGGAGGAATCGGCGAAATGACAAATGATCAGAACGAAGCTGGATATAGGGCCACATCACTGAAAATTCAATTACACTCACTGAAGTGTTAAAAGAGTCTGAATATAAGACTTCTATGACAGGCAAATTGCATGTTTCAAACACTAGTGGACAGTTCTGGGTCAATGATGCCAATACCCCACTTCGCTATGCAAGGGCCAAATCATACGGACGCGGTATTCATGTTACTCTTGTTGCATGCTGGCCAAATTGTATTTTCAAAAATAAATGCAGCATCAATGATCCTTTAGGTCATGTGGTCGATTTAATGGCAACAATTATAGAATTGACTCAAACCAGCTATCTGTTAAGCGATAATAGGAGAGAATTAAATGATCTATGAGGCAAATATCCTGATAAAATGAAAGAAACGGAAGCTATATGGCTTGACTTGGCCATACGTAACGAAGTATTTCCTAAACCTATAAGATAATGATTTCATTATATCTTAAGATTAAAAATTATTTTAATAAATTCCCAAATCATATATATGATCATGAAAACATTTAAAAAACCCATAATTAATTTCTTTTGCCTTCTTTTTCTGAACTGCTTCATATCATCTGCTCAGGAGAGAAAAGCTCCAGCCTATCCTCTTATCACTCATGATCCCTATTTTAGCATATGGTCGTTTAGCGACACTTTGAGTGCCTCACCGACAAAGCATTGGACCGGAAGTTATAATTCAATTACAGGCTTGATAAAAGTTGATAACAAAATCTATCGTTTCCTAGGCGAAGATGAAAAAAGATTCCTGACAGTTTTACCTGCCTCTGATGAAAAAAACTATTCTGTATCCTATATAGAGACCGAGCCACCAAAAGACTGGAATAAAAATGAATTTAACGACGAAAACTGGAAAACGGGCAT
>JBAWXY010000027.1:0-20569 GCA_037143835.1 Bacteroidota bacterium | reverse complement strand
AGCCCAAAATATTTCTTTCTTATTTATTCCTGAAACTCATTTTAAATTATATTTGTGCCGATTTTGAAAAACAAAAATTAAATTGAAATGAAGATTGAAAATAATAAAAGGGTTTCTTTGATTTATGAATTGAGGGAAAGTGATTCAGAAGGGAGAATAATTGAAGTTCTGGATGAGAATAGACCTCTTACATTTATCTTTGGCACCGGCAGATTGCTTCCGGTTTTTGAATCAAATATCAATTCATTAAATATCGGAGACATCTTCATGTTCACCCTGAATTCAGAAATGGCTTATGGCGAGAAAAGAGAAGATATGATTGCCGACGTTCCCATTGCTGTTTTTGAAACAGATGGAAAAATTAACCAAGACATTTGCCGGGTAGGCAACGAAGTACCGATGATGGATACAGAGGGTAATCCTTTGAATGGAATAATAAATGAAATAACAGACACTTTCGTTAAAATGGATTTCAACCACCCGATGGCTGACCTTGATCTCTTCTTTTCAGGTAAGATAATTGATGTTAGAGATGCTTCAGTTGAAGAAATTGCCGGGATTAATCAATCATGTTCTTCCTGTGGCAGTAAGAGCGAAAAGGGTTGCTCAGGTTCTTGTAGTTAATAAACTGGTTATCTCAATATAATTTTAAATATTTAATTGCTGTTTTAAAAACCTTCCCAAGGATTGAATATTTGACCAGGAGTGATAGAACATGCCTGAATTTTTAATTTTTAAAGTATTTTCTTTCCAACTGTGATTTTCAACATTGCAGAAAACTATTTCTTGCATTACAATCGTACAATTTACTAAAGTTACATTTGTAAATAAGAATAATTCACGATATTAATTACATATGTAATCGATTCCCTGACATAATCAGGTTACGGGATTAAATATTTATTGATTATCTTTATTTATATATTTAAAAAACAATGGATCAGTAATATAAATATGATTATATGAAGTAAATATCAGCTATACTTGTTAAGAACAGTGCGTCTGTGGCCGAAAATTCTTAGAAAACTTAATTAAAACGCTGTATACTATACCATTATGGATCTAAACTATTATAAAACTTTAAGTTAGTGACAAGTATAATTGTCAATAGATCAATGATTTTCAGATAAAGTTAGAATAGCCCAAAAATAGTAAAAAATCAAGAAGTTACGAATGTAATTATGCATAATTACAAATGGCAAACATTAATTATTTACATTTGTAATATTAATTATTTTTAAGATGAAGGAACGATTACTTAAATTTCTAAAAGCTGAAAACAAATCTTCGGCTCAGTTAGCAGAAGAAATAGGTGTTCAGGCTTCCGGTATCTCCCACATACTTTCAGGAAGGAACAATCCAAGCCTCGATTTTGTATTGAAGATGCTTGAAAAATATCAATTTCTATCAACCGATTGGTTATTGTTTGGGAAAGGCTCTATGTATAAAGACATTGAAATGCAGACTCTTTCTGACGAAAACATTGGTATAAACCGGGACGATGATACGAAACTGATTAAAAATGAGCCCCATAAATCAGAAATAGAGTTTCAGGATGTACGAAAAGATCAGCTAAATAAGGATTCTGCAGTTCCATCTAAGAATAGAACCTCCGCAGTTGAGAAAATTGTCTGGTTTTACGATAATAACAGCTTTGAGGAGTACTTCCCCCGACGGTGATGCCAGGATTTAATTATCTTTGTGATAAACCCACAATAGATGGCAAAGCGCATTGAGGATCTTAAAGTAATTGGAAATAAGCGCCTTACTAATGATTTTTTTGTTCTTGAACTATCAGGGAATAATAAACTTCCAGATTTTAAGCCTGGTCAGTTTGCACAGGTGAGGGTTGATGATAGTCCTGAAACATTTCTTCGACGTCCCATTTCAATACATGATGTTGATTACGAGAGAAATACATTTAAGCTTCTGATTCAGATTGCAGGTAAAGGAACAGGAGCCCTTTCAAAACTCAGAAATGGTGATTTTCTCAATCTTATTTACCCTCTTGGTAACTCGTTCGGTTTACCAGTCGAAAACGAAAGAGTTCTTCTCATAGGAGGTGGTTGTGGTGTAGCCCCATTATTGTTTCTGGGGAAATACTTAAAATCAAATGGTTGCATTCCTGACATCCTTCTTGGGTTCAGAAATAGCGAACGAATAATTGAGTTTGAAGAGTATCTTAAAATTGGGAACGTCTTCCTTACAACTGAAGATGGTTCGAAAGGAGAAAAAGGGTATGTCACCAACCATTCTATCTTATTAACCGGCAGATATAACAGAATCTATTGCTGTGGACCTGATTCCATGATGAAGGCAATAGCCGGTTACTGCAAAAAAAACAATATCTCCTGTGAAGTGTCGCTCGAAAACCTCATGGCTTGTGGTATTGGTGCCTGTCTTTGCTGCATCGTTGATACTATTAAAGGTAACCTTTGCTCCTGCATCGACGGACCGGTTTTCAATATAAATGAATTGAAATGGTGAACCTGGGCTTTTCTATTGGTGATTTGCATTTTAAAAACCCGGTACTGACAGCTTCCGGTACCTTTGGATATGGATCTGAATTTGATGATTTTTTAGATGTTTCAAGGTTGGGTGGAATAGTTGTTAAGGGAACAACCATCGAACCAAGAGAAGGCAATCCGTATCCCCGGATGGCTGAAACTGCTTCAGGCATGCTGAATGCAGTGGGTTTACAGAATAAGGGGATTGATTATTTTGAAAAAAATATCTATCCACTCATCTCCGGTTATAATACCAACATAATCGTAAATATTAATGGTAGCTATATTGATGATTATGTTGCTCTTGCCGAAAGAATTAACAAGCTTGAAAAAATTCCTGCCATAGAGCTTAACATATCATGTCCCAATGTAAAAATGGGAGGGATGTCATTTGGAACCAATCTCGATTCAGCACGTGAAGTAACAAGGGCGGTAAGGGCTGTCTATGCTAAAAAACTTATAGTTAAATTATCTCCTAATGTTACAAATGTTGTTGATTTTGCAAGGGTAGTCGAAGAAGAAGGAGCCGATTCAATCTCCCTGATAAATACTTTGCTTGGAATGTCGGTTGATGTTGAAAAAATGAGACCGGCTCTATCTACAATAACCGGTGGACTGTCGGGACCAGCGATTAAACCAATAGCTCTAAGAATGGTATGGCAGGTTGCAAAAGCAGTGAGAATACCGGTCATCGGGATGGGGGGAATTATGACTACCTCTGATGCATTGGAATTCTTTCTTGCCGGTGCAAGTGCGGTTCAGATAGGAACAGCTTCATTTATTGATCCGCAGGCTACAGTAAAAATATTGGAGGGCATTGAGAATTATCTTATTAAGAAAGGATTTTCCGATATTAAGGAAATAATCGGTTACATTAATCGGACAACCTGAATAAAATCAGGATTCTGTTCATTCAATGTTCATAATCTAAATTTAAAAACATTTTATTGTTCATCATTAAAATATCTATTTTTTCCTATAAATTTGTAAGAATTTAAAAACATATTGTTTCAATCTATTAATCAATCACTATAGAAATGTCAGATAATTTACAAATTGATAATCTTGATAAAAAGATTCTCGATATCATTACTAAAAATGCAAGGATCCCATACCTTGAAGTTGCCAGGGAATGTGGTGTTTCAGGTGCTGCAATACATCAACGCGTTCAGAGGCTTATCCGGATAGGCGTTATCAGAGGATCTGAATTTAAAGTCGATCCGGTTATGGTTGGCTTTAAAACCTGTGCTTATATTGGTATCTTTCTCGACCACCCCGGCCATTTCCGGGAAGTTGTAACAAAATTCAGGGATATTCCTGAAATCATTGAATGTCACTATACAACAGGTAATTATTCGTTATTTATAAAAGTATATACACGTGATAATGAACATCTTAGAATGATACTTACTGATACGATTCAGAATATTTCAGGCATCGTACGCACTGAAACTTTAATCTCCCTTGAGGAATCAATAAACAGGCAGATACCTGTTCTTTCAAAATAGATAATATAGAATTATTAAGTATTTACACCCCTCCCAACTTATTTAATCAAATAAATGAGACAATAACCTGGAAAAATTGTTGCATTTTTTTGCATTAAATTAAATTTATCATACATTTGCACTCGCAAAAACAGAGAGGATTCAGTAGCTCAGCTGGTAGAGCACATCCCTTTTAAGGATGGGGTCCTGGGTTCGAGCCCCAGCTGGATCACAAAGAAGGAAAGCAGTTGCTTTTCTTCTTTATTTTAACGACCTTAGTTTGTTAAAAATCAATTCCTTTTTTTGACACTTGGTTAGGGAAATAATTTCTATCCGGATTTTATAAAACACAATAATTTGTTTAAATTTCATTTTTAATCTGCTATTTTAGCATTGACAATTGTCAGAAATGAAAGGGAAATCATGAACAATCTTTTTAAGGGCAAAGTTGTAATTGTAACCGGAGCATCTTCAGGAATAGGAGAAGCAATATCACGTGAATTTGCCAGAAATGGCAGCAAAGTCGTTCTGGCCGCCAGATCTGAAGAAAAGCTATTTCAGATCGTAAATGAGATAAAAGCTGATAAATGCGATGCCACTTTTATTAAAACTGATGTAAGCATTGAATCGGATTGTAAGCGGCTTATTGAAAAAACAGTTGAGAAATACGGTGGTATCGATATCCTGATAAACAATGCGGGAGTATCCATGAGAGCTTCATTCCTTGATGTTGATCTAAAAGTACTTCATCGCTTAATGGATGTAAATTATTGGGGTACAGTTTATTGTACAAAATATGCGTTGCCATATCTGGTTGAACGAAAAGGTTCACTGGTTGGTGTATCATCAGTTGCAGGATTTCATGGATTACCCGGACGAACAGGCTACTCAGCTTCAAAATTTGCCATGCATGGCTTTCTGGAAACGATCAGGATCGAAAATCTGAAAAAGGGATTACATGTGATGATAATTGCTCCCGGATTTACCTCCACCGAGATCAGAAAACATGCTCTAACAGAAAATGGACTGGAACAGGGTGAGTCACCAAGGGATGAGCGTAAGCTGATGTCGCCCGGATATGTGGCAAAATGGGTACTTAAAGGTATCAGGAAGAAAAAGAGAAATAAGTTGCTAACCTGGGATGGAAGACTTACTGCTCTTTTCCAAAGAATTGTACCTGAATTTGTTGATTGGGTTTATTATTACGAAATGTCAAAAGAGCCCAAATCACCTATAAAATAGAACATCTTTCATCCTTTGATGATTAAAATTTTCATTTTAAAACGGCACCATAGCAACCTTAATCCGATGGATTTAGTTATGTGATTAGTAGTACATATCTGACCTGGATGAATTAAGTATTCATTTTTTTTAACACAATAGAATTATTAAAAGATATCTTTAAAAATGAAATAAAGCCATAATACAAATTGATTAATGATGGCAGACTCACAAAAAATAAATAGCGGTTACCGTGCATTACTTCAGGCAGCGAAAAATACGGTAGCTTCTGAAGATAATTTTAAGATCAGAAGAGCGCTTGATCTTGCTGTAGAAGCCTGTGGTGATAAGATAACTATCACCGGCGAACCTGAAATACTTCATGCTCTCTCTGTTGCCAGGATCATAGCCGGGGAAATTGGGCTTGGACTAACTTCAATTATCACGGCATTATTGCATGATTCCTATAACATTTTTAATCTTCCGCCAAAAGAGTTGGAAAAAGAGTTTGGAATAAAAGTTGTTGAAATTCTGAATGGATTCTCGCGAATTACCAGTATCGATTCCATGCAATCTTCTTACCAAGCCGAGAATTTCCGCAAATTACTTTTAAGTCTTGCTGATGATGTCAGAGTCATTCTTATCAAGCTTGTTGAACGACTTGAGTATATGCGTAACCTTGACAAGGCACCGGAGAAGGAGAGGTTACCTCTGGCCTCAGAAACCTATTTCCTTTATGCTCCGCTGGCCCACAGACTTGGCTTTTATAACATCAAGTCGGAAATGGAAGACCTTGCTGCTAAATATCTGGAGCCTGAACAATATAATTATGTCGATTGCCGTCTGAAGCAAACCACAGCATCGAGGAATAAACTGATACGTGACTTCTCAATTCCTTTGAAGGAAAAACTGGAAAAGCAAGGCTTTAAGTTCACTATTAAAAGTCGCACAAAATCAATACATTCCATAATGCTGAAAATGAAGAAGCAGGAAGTGGAATTTGAGGAAGTATATGACCTTTTTGCAGTAAGGATAATCATTGAAAGCGATAGTGAGAATGAAAAATCTGACTGCTGGAGAGCATACTCTATAGTAACAGATCTATATCAACCCAATCCAAGCAGGATGAGAGACTGGATCTCTGTCCCTAAATCAAACGGGTATGAGTCTCTTCATACAACAGTTGTGGGGCCCAGAGGAAAATGGGTTGAAGTGCAGATCAGATCATTCAGGATGGATGAAATAGCTGAAAAGGGGTTGGCTGCACACTTCAAATATAAGGGAATGAAAGGAGAAGGAGGACTCGACACCTGGCTCTCCAAAATGCGGGAAATACTTGAATCATCTGAAAAAGAGGATATTGCATTTATCGATCAGGTGAGGTCCGGATTATACACCGACGAGGTTTTCATATTTACTCCAAAAGGCGATCTGCGCCAGTTACCTGCCGGAGCAACAGTTCTCGATTTTGCCTTCGATATTCATACCGATGTTGGAACCTCATGTGTCGGAGGGAAGGTAAATGGAAAGAATGTAACGATAAGGCATGTCTTGCATAATGGTGATCATGTATCCATCATCAGGTCAAAAAATCAGAAGCCAAAGCAGGATTGGTTGTCGTTTGTGATTACGACAAAAGCAAAAACTAAGATTAAGCAGGTTCTGAATGAGGAGAAGACCAAGGCAGCTGCCGAAGGAAAGGAAATACTGATGCGGCGGCTGAAGAACTGGAAAATAGTATACGGTGATACGGTGATACAAAAACTGCTCAATTCTTACAACCTTAAAACTGCACAGGATCTCTATTATCTTATTGCAACCGAGAAGATTGAACTCCTTCATTTAAAAGATGTTTTATTAAAGGATGAATCAATTGAACCGACTAGTCCGGCTACTATGGTCCCGGAAAAAGAAGCAAAAGAACCATCTGATTCTCAATATTCTGATTACCTGATTATTGAAGATAGAGTAGAGGGTCTTGATTATAAATTGGCCAAATGCTGCAATCCGGTATTCGGGTATAGCGTTTTTGGTTTCGTCACAATTTTGGACGGAATAAAAATCCACAGGACAAATTGCCCTAATGCGCATAATATGATGACCAGATATCCATACAGGGTGATTGCTGTCCGCTGGTCGAAATCAAAGAACAGCCCATTTACCATTTTCAAATAAAATTGGAAGAGATTCAATTTTCTCCAGTTCTTCTAATTTAAACATTACATGAGGTAATGTCTGTAAGTAATTTATATTTTTATGTTTATTAACAGTGTTTGAGGACATAATTATAAAAATCCCTGGTTCAACATAGTTTCTTAAAGCAGGCGATTCACAAATTACGGGAACATTTGGTGGTATATATCCCATTATTTCATTAAAAACACCCAACAGCTGATCATCCCAAACCTTTGCAAAGTATACTTTATGAGCACCTGAATGAAGCATGCGGGATGTGTCCTTTGAAGTATCCCTGTTAGTCTCCTCATAAATTGAATATCCTTTTTTTTCAGATATGGAAATCAAACCTGTTGTAGTCTCATGAAAGTGCGGACTTATCTTTATCGCAGTAATCTTAAGACCGGGGAATTGCACGATTATTTTGCAAGCCATTGAGGTTTTCCCAGATTTGGTCCCTGTTCCGGCTATAAGTAGTAGATTTGAGATAATCATAATCACAGAGCTTTTTATATAATCAGATGTTTAGATGATCAAAAAAAACCGGCATTTAGCCGGTTTAAGTATTTATCAGAATAACTGTTATTCTTTAGTTAATGCCAATATCATCTGAATGATCTTCTCGTTTTCCGATTCCGGAATTTTCCCAACATACAAAGCTCTGCAAATGCGGTTTTTATCCAATATTACAACACTATAATTATCTTTTGGCAAACCCCATAGATTCTGAAGGGTAGCATCATAATCAAATAAAATAGTAGTCCCGAATTTTTTCGCCTTCTTACCTGCAATTATACGAATCAGGCTATTGGGTTTCCATGTGGACTTGCAGTCAACTATACCAAAACCTTTAAATAAATCTCTGCTGATTCGTTTATCAACATCCACAGCTTTATTGACGGCTTCGCTGTAAGGTTCATTCAATTCAGATTCGTCAGGATCAACATAATTGATCTGAATTACTTTTCCAGCCCATGAGTTCATTGTAAATTCCTTTTTATCAGCATCAGTAAACATCCAGTCCGGAGCTTTCATTCCAACAGCCAGTTTTACATTCTGCTGTCCGAAGATTCCGGTCAAAGAAAATAAACTGAAAACGAGAGTAATAATCATTTTTTTCATATATCGGCTTTTAAAATTTATTTCGAAATATATGAATTTTTTATCATTATTTAATTTTTGTGGTTTATATCATTTATCCCGGCAACAATATTACTTTTGCGGTCTAATTGATTTGTATGCAATTAATAAGAAATATAGCGATCATTGCACATGTGGATCATGGGAAAACTACTCTGGTTGACAGGATTATACAGGAATGCCAGGTGCTTGATCAGAGGAAGGAAGCGGGTGATCTTATTCTTGATAGTAACGATCTTGAGCGGGAAAGAGGGATAACAATCCTCTCAAAAAACGTCTCAGCAAATTATAAAGGTGTTAAAATTAACATTATTGATACCCCGGGTCACGCCGATTTTGGAGGTGAAGTTGAGAGGGTTCTTAAGATGGCAGATGGTGTTTTGTTACTTGTTGATGCTCTTGAGGGGCCAATGCCACAGACAAGGTTTGTACTTGGAAAAGCGATTGCACTGGGACTGAAACCGATTGTTGTTGTCAATAAGGTCGATAAAGATAACTGCAGACCCGATGAAGTTCAGCAGGATATTTACGAACTAATGTTTAACCTGGATGCTTCGGATGACCAACTTGATTTTGAAACAGTTTTCGGATCGTCGAAATACGGATGGATGAGTAGTGACTGGAAAAAGCCGGAAACCGATATAAAGTACCTCCTTGACACGATTCTTAAGGAAATACCTGGACCGCCATATATTACAGGAACAGCTCAGATGCAGGTTGCTTCACTCGATTTTTCGAACTATGTTGGAAGAATAGCTATCGGCCGTGTATTCAGAGGCGACATTATGACCGGTGTTGACTATACCTTGTGCAAGAGGGATGGTAAAGTTAAGAAAGTAAGGGTTAAAGAACTTTATGTCTTTGAAGGACTTGGAAGAGTTAAAACTGAAAGTGTCAGATGCGGTGATCTCTGTGCTGTTATCGGACTGGAGGATTTCGAAATAGGGGATACCCTGGCCGATCTGCTTGCTCCTGAAGCGTTGCAGAGAATCGAAGTGGATGAACCTACCATGAGTATGGTTTTTACCATCAATAACTCACCTTTGTTCGGCAAGGAAGGCAAGTTTGTTACTTCACGTCATCTCAGGACAAGGTTGATGAGAGAGACAGAAAAAAACCTTGCTCTTAAAGTTGAAGATACAAAATCAGAAGATACTTTCAATGTCTATGGCCGTGGGATACTTCATCTTTCGATACTGATAGAGACTATGCGACGCGAAGGATATGAATTCCAGGTAGGTAAACCAAAGGTTATATTGAAAGATATAAATGGATTAAAATCAGAACCTTATGAGACTTTAACAATTGATGTACCCCCTGATTTTTCAGGTAAAGCTATTGAACTTATTACCCAGAGGAAAGGTGAAATGATTGTTATTGAACCCAAAGGAGACCTGACTCATATTGAGTTTGATATTCCATCAAGAGGACTGATCGGATTAAGAAACAACATGCTTACAGCCACATCAGGTGAGGCTGTAATGCATCACCGGTTCAGAGCATATGATAAATATAAAGGTGATGATCTGTTACCGAAACAAAATGGTTCACTGATTTCCCTCGATCAGGGTATGGCAACCGGCCATGCAATTGACAGACTTCAGGACAGAGGCAGATTCTATATTGATCCGGGAGAACAAGTTTATAAGGGTCAGGTAATCGGAGAATATACGAGGTTTGGTGACCTTGAGGTAAATATTGTTAAAGGGAAAAAACTTACAAATATGAGAGCCTCAGGGTCAGATGACAGTCTTAGGATACAACCCAAACTGAAATTCTCACTTGAGGAAGCGATGGAGCAGATAAAAGATGACGAATATCTTGAAGTTACTCCTTTAAATCTGAGAATGAGAAAGATTCCTGTTCAGAGGAATTACTAAGATCATTCTTAAATAATTGCTTTATTTGCAGAATGTTATATGATTAATAGTCATTCAGGAAATCATTAAACGGTTTCATAGCTTTAATAACATTCATGATATGACTAAAATACTTCTCACTCAGAACAAATTCATCAGTAACTTCATTTACAACCAGATAATTTTTAAATCTAAGTAGATCAATATTTGGATGATCTGTGTGGTAGCCTTTTGGAGCCTTTTTAAGTTTTTCTCCATCTATTTTTCCGAAATATTTTATAAAATCTTTGTTATTGATGATTTTAATAAGTCTCTCCGGTTCTTCATCAATCTTCTCCCTTATTGCAGATAACCAGGGCGTTGGAGGCATATAAGCACCACCTGCTATTATGCTTTTGCCTGGTTCCATATGAATATAGTAACCGGCAAACTTATCCCCGTTTTTTTTCCCGCCTCTGACAATAAAAGCTCCAAAATGAGTCTTGTATGGTGATTTATCATTCGAGAAGCGGATATCACGGTTAATCCTGTAAACACAGCTTTTAACTTCAAGTCCTTTCATAATTGGCTCGAAATCAATTATTTTATTTATTATTTCCTGAACAAATGACTCAAAGTTATCTCTGGCATTTGTATATAATGACCGGTTTTTAATAAACCAATCCCGGTTGTTATTATTTTTTAAAATATTGAGGAATTCAAAAGTTGATTTTTTAATTGTTTCCATTTTTCAGTGGTTTTTTTTATTTTCATGCTATTGCAACTACTGGAACTACATTGTTATTATATTGAGAAAGGAACGAACAAACAATTAATGAAGCTGAAAGAAGGTATTTAACTGAATTTATGCAATCTGCAATTTACCGAATAAAATAGGTAAATTTGAAGAGTACTAAGAAGAATATCTGATCCTGATGAGACACTCTTATTTCAAAAGGTTTCACTATAAAATTAGTTTTTGGATAGCATTCCTGCTCATCTTAAATGGATGTCATTATTCATTTTATCATGATCAACAAGCTGAAATAGATAGCATTGCAACCAGATGGGTTCCTGATAACCGGGAAGCAATTTGTGTAGTAACTGCAAAAACCGGTAGGGGTGGTTCGATAATTCTATGTGGTGAAACAACCATTCCACAGGCCAAGCAGGAGATAATTAAAACTTTAAGTAATCCAGGTATTGTGCTTATTGACAGTATTTTAATCCTTCCTGATACTGTGAGAAATGAAAAATACAGGGGATTGATTTCCTTAAGTGTGATAAACCTCAGGAAGCAGCCTGATCACAGGTCAGAATTGGTGTCACAGGCAATTCTTGGTACTCCTGTATTGATATTGAAAGATGAAAATTCATGGCTGTTAATACAAACACCCGACAAATATATAGCATGGACTGAAAAGTCGTCCGTCAAGTTGATGAGTAGGGCAGAAATGGCCTCATGGAGACAGTTCGACAGGGTTATATATCTGGAGAATTCAGGATGGGTATATACATTGCCAGATGAATCAGGGGGGATTGTTGGCGATCTTGTAGCAGGAAACATTTTGAAAAAAGCCGGAGATTCACAAGGTTATGCAAAGGTAATTATGCCTGATGGGAGGGAAGGCTTTGTTAATTATAAGAAGATAATGGATTTTAAGAGTTGGAAAGCTCAGATTCTTTGTACGGAAGACAAAGTATGTAGTGTAGCATCCACATTTCTGGGTTTGCCTTATTTATGGGGAGGTTCTTCATCTAAGGCTGTAGATTGCAGTGGTTTTGTACAGTCAGTTTATTTCTTGAATGGCATGATTTTATCAAGAGATGCCTCATTACAGGCACTTCATGGCTTCACAGTTGACATTTCAAGCGGGTATAGCCAGCTTAAAAAAGGAGATCTTCTTTTCTTTGGTTCAAAAGAAAATTTAACCTCACATGTTACTCATGTTGCTATATATTTGGGAAACAATGAGTATATCAATTCATCAGGAAGAGTTATGATAAACAGCCTTGATTCTACACAACTCAGTTATAGCAGTTATAGAAAGAATTCTCTGTTGGCAGCAAAACGAATAATAGGAGTAGAGAATGATATGGGAATTGTACATGTTAATAAACATCCATGGTATTGAAAATCAAAAGAATATAGCATGAGTTCCAGAAGAAAATTTTTAACAGATTGTGGGTTAATTGCAGGAAGTGCCGGGTTTTCATATCTATCAATAGGGCATCCGGAGAGGATTGGAGTTAATAAAAATCCTGAAAAAAGTTCAGGAATGATATTGCGTTTCAAACCCTATGAACTGCATCTGAAACATGTTTTTACGCTTGCATCAGGTTCGAGGAACACAACCCCGGTAATGTTGACAGAAATCGAATTTGAAAATATTGTGGGATATGGTGAAGCATCGATGCCTCCATATCTGGGTGAGAGTCATGAAACTGTTAATTCATTTCTTAAATTGGTAGACCTTACTCAATTTGCCAGTCCTTTTCTGATGGAAGAAATTCTGACATTTGTTGACCAGCTGGCGCCGGGGAACTATGCTGCCAAGGCATCTGTGGATATTGCTTTGCACGACCTGGTCGGGAAACTTATGAAGCAACCCTGGTACAGGATTTGGGGTCTTAATCCGGAACACACACCAAATACTTCATTTACTATAGGTATAGATAAACCCGATGTGGTTAAAGAAAAAGTGAGGGAAGCGTCGCCTTACAGAATTCTCAAGGTAAAACTTGGTCAGGGAAATGATAAGGAAATGATCCAATCAGTAAGAAGTGTAACAAATACACCTATATGTGTGGATGTTAACCAAGGCTGGACTGATAGAAATATGGCACTTGAAATGGCACAATGGCTTAAAGATAAAGGGGTTGTGTTTATTGAGCAACCAATGCCCAAAGCAGCTATTGACGATTTAGCCTGGCTGACACAAAATAGTCCGTTACCTGTAATAGCCGACGAAGCAATACAGACAATTGGTGATTTTAAAAAAGTACAGGGAGTCTACAGCGGGATAAATATAAAGCTTATGAAGTGCGGAGGTATGCGTGCAGCTTATACTATGATAAGCATGGCCAGAGCACTGGATATGAAAGTGATGATTGGTTGCATGACAGAAACTTCCTGTGCGGTGACGGCCGCTGCTCAACTTTCACCCTTAGTCGATTGGGCCGACCTGGATGGGAATCTTTTGATCGACAATGATGTTTTTGAAGGAATTACTATAAGAGATGGAAAGGTAATTCTGCCGGATGGACCTGGAATTGGAATCCGGAAAATTTAATTTACTGATATAGGACTCGGCTTCGCCTCGTCACTATATCTGATTTTACAGCAGCTGCCGCAGCTACAGCGTAGGCAGATGTCAATCAGCAAGCTGGATAGGTTTCGATGAATAGAGAATTTCCTTTGACATAAAATCGTTACCGATATAGGACTCGGCTTTGCCTCGTCGCTATATCTGATTTTATGTCAATCAGCAAGCTGACCGGAAATTTTCTATAAAAGCCTATAATTAATATTATGTAAAATAGCATTATTTAACAGCAATGTAATTGGCAAACTTAAAAAAGCACTTCTGGCCTATCGCACATATCGTTGAAATAAAAAAGGGATGCTTATTACATCCCTCTTCTATTATTGTGGTAAGCTGTTTCTACTTTTTCTCAATGGCATCAAGTTTTGCTTTGATGGCGTCATATTTTGGAGCTAATGAGGCATCCTTTGCTTTAAGTCTGTAGTATAACTCTTGCAAACTTTTCATTGTATAAAAATCATCGGGTTTGAGTTCATAGGCTTTTTCCATAGGTGGAAGGGCTTTTGCATAAACAGCATTTGCCAGATCAATTGCATCACTGTATTTTTTTACGTCCATAATCTCGTTAGCCTTAACAAACATATCTGCGGCTTTGTTGATATAAGCTGCCCCAAGTCCATACTGTGTGTCATAAACATCTCCTTTAATCTCAATTGACCTGGTAAGTTCAACTATAGCTTCATCATACCTGTTTTGATTTAGATAAATAATACCTGCTGCAAAGAAAAGACTGTAATTGCTTGAATCAGTTTCTTTTGCAACTTTTATATATTTTAGCGCCTCTTCGTTTTTATTGCTCTTTATATAAAGATCGATTAACTGCAGATATATGTCTTTATCATTTGGAAATATATCAGTCAGATTCTTCAGGATAGATTCTGCTTTTACTGTATCACCAAGACCAAGATAACTCGCATAGATCTCAAAATAAGGCTTAATTCCAAGATACTTCATCTCAGCACATTTGTTGAAGTACTTAATAGCATCGTTATATTTACCTGAATTTACAGCAGCCAGACCTGCATTATAATACATTCCTGTATCAATAGCTCCTGCATATTTATCACTTTCAGTAATTTTAATCTGTGTTTCGAACGATTTAAGCGCCCCTTCATAATCTTTTGCTTCGAATCTTGAACTACCCTGAGCATATAAGTTAACAGCCAGGGAGTTATAGATGCTACCAGTTATGATTTTCTTTTTTAATGAACCTTTTGGATCCAGTTCCATAGCTTTCTCATATGATGCATATGCTTCTGCAAGTGGATCGGGATAAAAAGCTTTGAACTTAGGATTTTCAGATTCAAATGTGGCCTGGCAAAGCTTACCTTTTGCAAAATAGGTATTAAACCAGTTCATAGAACTCTCATTGACTAATGCCTGATCAATGGCTTCTTTTGCTTTATCAAGAATACCCTGGTCAATGTAACTTAGAGCGCTTGTAACTTTGCCCTTCTGGGACATTGCTCCAATCGAAATACTAACAGCTGCTATGAGCAGAAAAAACTTTTTCATAATTATAATTTTAATTTAATTGTCTTTAAAAAAATTTCCCAAATTTAAACATTACTTATTAATCATCAAATTCTTTGCCATTTTCCTCAGGAATAATATTATTTTCTTCAATATAGTTTTTTTCACTGCTTTCCTCCTCCTCATTTACAAGTACACAGGCAACTGAAGCAATAATATCATTTTCTCTAAGATTTATCAATCTCACTCCCTGCGTTGCTCTACCCATAACTCTTAATGCCGATACCGGGCTTCTGAGGATATTTCCAAATTGCGTAATAATCATAAGATCATGATTATCAGTTACATCTTTCAATGCAATAAGTGAGCCTGTCTTGTCAGTAACGTTAATTGTCTTTACGCCTTTTCCTCCTCTATTGGTGATCCTGTAACCATCGATATCAGATCTCTTACCATATCCTTTTTCAGAAACAACAAGGATATCTTTTTCTTTATTCTCAACTGTGATCATACCTATCACAAAATCACTATTCTCATTGGCAAGCCTGATTCCTCTCACGCCCGAAGCAGTTCTGCCCATTGGTCTTACTGATGTTTCAGGGAACCGGATAGCGCGTCCAGATTTTATAGCCAGCATTATGTGGTGCTGTCCATTGGTCATTCTGGCTTCAAGAAGCTCATCACCTTCCCTTACAGTAATGGCATTAACTCCATTGATCCTGGGTCGTGAATATGCTTCCAGCGATGTTTTTTTAATAATTCCTTTTGTTGTACACAGAACAATGAAGTTATTATTAATATATTCAGAATCATTAAGATTCTGAACATTAATGAATGCTCTGACATTATCATCAGGTTCAATATTTATGAGATTCTGCATGGCTCTTCCTTTTGAAGTTCTGGAGCCTTCAGTAATGGCATAAACCTTCAACCAGTAACATTTCCCGTTCCTTGTAAAGAAGAGCATAGTATTATGCATTGTTGCAATATACAGATGCTCAATAAAATCCTCATCCCTGGTTGCCCCGCCTTTGGCTCCTGTTCCTCCCCGGTTTTGCCTCCGGAATTCAGTTAATGGTGTTCTTTTTATATAACCCATATGAGAAATTGTTATAACCATTTCATCATCGGCATAAAAATCTTCCGGATTAAACTCTTCAGCATTCGGAATTATTTCGGTGCGTCGTTTATCGCCATATTTTTCTTTTATTTCAAGAAGTTCATCTTTAATAATTTTCATTTGAAGATCAACATTTGCAAGTACACTTTTTAAGTATTCAATCAATGCCATAATCTCCTTGTATTCAGTTCTTAATTTTTCCTGCTCAAGGCCTGTAAGCTGGCGCAGACGCATTTCTACAATTGCCCTGGACTGGATATCTGAGAGTCCAAAACGCTCCATAAGCCTTTCCCTGGCCATCTCAGGAGTCTGTGATGATTTGATTATTGCAATGACCTCATCTATGTTATCACTGGCAATGATCATTCCCTTAAGTATATGAGCACGTTTTTCAGCCTGATCAAGGTCAAATTTTGTTCTTCTTATTACAACTTCGTGACGATGTTTTACAAAATAATGAATCAGATCCCTGGTATTTAGTGTTTTAGGACGTCCTTTTACAAGGGCGATATTGTTTACGCTGAAAGATGTCTGTAGTGATGAATATTTATAAAGATTATTCAGAACAACATTTGCACTGGCATCTTTTTTAAGAATTATGACAATGCGCATTCCGTTGCGGTCCGATTCATCGTTTATATAAGATATCCCCTCAAGTTTTTTCTCATTAATGAGATCAGCAATCTTACGGATCATTTCTGCCTTATTCACCATATAAGGAATCTCATTAACAATAATGCATTCCCGTCCTGAATGAGTCAGTTCAATGTCAGTTTTTGCCCTTACTACTATACGACCTCTGCCGGTTTCGCAGGCATCTCTTATTCCTTGTTCACCATAAATCATCCCTCCTGTAGGGAAATCAGGTCCCTTTACGTATTGTAAAATTTCTTCTGTAGTAATATTATTATTATCAATATAAGCTATTGTGGCATCGATAATTTCCGAGAGGTTATGCGGAGGCATATTAGTTGCCATTCCCACAGCTATGCCGGAAGCTCCATTCACAAGTAGGTTCGGGATTCTAGTTGGCAGAACAGAAGGTTCAGTTAAAGAATCATCAAAATTGGGATGAAAATCAACTGTATCTTTGTCAATATCAGCCAGTGTTTCCTCTGCAATTTTTCTAAGTCTTGCCTCAGTATATCGCATTGCAGCCGGGCTATCGCCATCGACCGACCCAAAGTTGCCCTGTCCGTCAACCAGAGGATACCTCAATGACCATTCCTGCGCCATTCTCACCATAGCTTCATAAACCGATGAGTCGCCATGTGGATGAAATTTACCCAGCACCTCTCCCACTATCCTTGCGGATTTTTTATAAGGTTTGTTAGAAAGCACTCCCAGTTCAGACATTCCAAAAAGTACCCTCCGATGGACCGGTTTGAGACCATCTCTCACATCAGGTAATGCCCGTGATACAATAACCGACATCGAATAGTCGATGTAAGCAGACTTCATCTCCTCCTCAATATTAACCTTGACGATTCTCTCTCTCTCTAACATAACAGATTATTAATTAAGTATTTACAAATAAACCTCTTTTCAGGGGTTTATAATTACGAAAGTATGTAATATTTGACTATTTTTGAGCTTTTCAGGTTGTGAATTTTTAACATTTTTTGTTCATAAATAGGCATGAATATTGTCATACAGATATTATGCATAATTTAACTTTGAAAAAGTAGTTATGCGTTCTTTCGTAGGACAGTATCTGACAGAATGTCGGTTAACTTTTATTAATCTGTTAATAGATAGATCAGAATATGGATTCACAATTTTCGCAAAGGGTAAAAGATATTCTTGGTTATTCCAAGGAAGAGGCTATAAGGCTGGGAAACAGCCATATAAGTCCCGAACATCTTTTCCTTGGTATACTGAGAGACGGAGAGAGCGTTGCGATAGAAATCCTTATTAACCAGGGTATAGATCTCCTGGTACTTAAAGGATCTCTTGAGAAAAGTATAAAGGTCGAAAGCCCTGTTCCTGTGGCAGACCATGAGGTTATTCCCCTTTTAAGAAGTACAGAAAGAATACTTAAGCTTGTTTACCTTGAAGCAAAGGCACTGAAAAGCATCACAATCGATACAGAGCATCTTCTTCTGGCAATACTGAAAGATGAAAATGCTTTAGTAACACGGTTTCTTTCAGAATTGGATGTTGACTACCAGTCAGTGCGCAAAATGGTCGAAGCAGAATCTCCTTCTGCCAAAGCTGATTTCCCAAGGGATGAAGATGATGAAGGTCAGAGTTTTAGCGGCCATGGTAAAGGCCCGTCAGCCTCCCCTTCTTCACCAAAATCATCATCCGATACTCCTGTATTGGATAATTTCGGAATAGATCTTACAAAAGCTGCTGAAGAAGGCAGGCTCGATCCGGTTGTTGGCAGGGAGAGAGAGATAGAACGATTGGCTCAGATATTATCAAGAAGAAAAAAGAATAATCCTGTTCTTATTGGTGAACCCGGAGTTGGAAAATCAGCAATTGCTGAAGGACTTGCATTGCGGATAATTAAGAAGAATGTCTCAAGAGTTCTTTTTAACAAGAGAGTGGTTGCTCTTGACCTTGCCTCAATAGTTGCAGGAACAAAATATCGTGGACAGTTTGAGGAAAGGATGAAGGCAATATTGAATGAGCTTTCAAAAAATGACAACATTATACTATTCATTGATGAGATTCACACTATCGTTGGTGCCGGAGGTGCAACAGGATCACTCGATGCAGCAAATATGCTTAAGCCGGCTCTTGCCCGTGGCGAAATTCAATGTATCGGCGCAACTACTCTGGATGAATATCGTCAGCATATTGAGAAAGATGGTGCTCTTGAGAGGAGATTTCAGAAAGTAATTGTTGAACCAACTTCAATTGAAGAGACAATTCATATTCTCCATAATATTAAGGAGAGGTATGAAGAGCATCATAATGTCATGTACACCGATGATGCTATCGATGCCTGCGTGAAGCTCACAAACCGTTATATCTCTGACCGGCACCTCCCCGACAAGGCTATTGATGCACTTGATGAGTCAGGTTCAAGGGTTCATATTTTAAATATTGTTGTTCCTGAAAAAATTCTTTCACTTGAAAAACAGCTTGAGGAGACAAAAAAAGAAAAAATGATGGCAGTCAAAAATCAAAATTTCGAGAAAGCTGCCAGTTTCCGCGATCGTGAAAAAGATCTCCTCGATATGATCGATCAGGAGAAGAAAAAGTGGGAAAAAGAACTTGCTGTTAACCGGGAAACAGTTGATGCTGAAAAGGTTGCTGAAGTTGTTGCAATGATGACAGGTGTACCTGTTCAGAGGATTGCCCAGACAGAAGGTACCAGATTGTTAAATATGGCCGACGAACTGAAAGGAAGCGTTATTGGTCAGGATGAAGCCATATTCAAAGTTGTAAAATCTATTCAGAGGAACAGGGCAGGTCTCAAAGATCCTAATAAACCAATTGGAACATTCATATTCCTGGGGCCAACCGGTGTCGGAAAAACACAGCTTGCAAAAGTACTCGCCAAATTCCTATTCGATACTACCGATAACCTGGTAAGGATCGACATGAGCGAATACATGGAGAAGTTTTCTGTATCAAGGCTCGTTGGAGCGCCTCCCGGATATGTAGGTTATGAGGAGGGCGGCCAGCTTACAGAGAAAGTGAGAAGGAAACCCTATTCGGTAGTACTTCTTGATGAGATTGAAAAAGCTCATCCCGATGTATTTCATATTATGCTTCAGGTGCTTGATGAAGGACAATTAACCGATAGCCTGGGGAGACGTGTCGATTTCAGAAATACAATCGTAATTCTGACTTCAAATATTGGGACAAGGCAAATAAATGAATTCGGACATGGTATCGGTTTCGACACTTCAACAAAAAAAGCCACGAGAGATGAACAGACCAAGAGTATCCTGCAAAAAGCTCTTCAGAAAACATTTGCTCCTGAATTTCTGAACAGGATTGATGACGTAATAATGTTCAATTCATTAGGAAAAGAAGAGATAAATAAAATTATTGATCTCGAATTAAAAGGACTGTATGATAGGGTCAAATCGCTTGGTTATCAGCTGAAAATTGCTACTGCTGCACGAGATTACATTGCTGAAAGAGGGTTTGATGCAAATTTTGGAGCAAGGCCGCTTAAGCGTGCAATTCAAAAATATCTTGAAGATCCGATGGCTGAAGTTCTTATTAAAGCAAACCTTCACGAAGGCGATTGCATTAATGTTGGATTTAACAGTGCTAAATCGGAAATAAAGATTAAGATACGGAAGAAGAAGACGGAACT
>JBAWXY010000026.1:0-21420 GCA_037143835.1 Bacteroidota bacterium | reverse complement strand
ACTACTCCGTACTTGTTGATACTGCTGTAAAAACAGGATATATTGGGCAGGTTGAAGTTGAAACATTGAAAAAATGGAGAGTCAATCCTTCAGTCTGGGGAACGAAAAAGTAATTAATTATGGATGATATGTCATATTTTGAAAGCAGACCCGGCAAATTATCATGCACTGCAGAAGAGGTATTTAATTTTGTTACAGATATCAGGAACTTTGAACAATTCATACCTCAGGGGACAGACAAAAACTGGCAGGCTGAAAGAGAATCGGCCTGTTTAAACGTACCAATGCTTGGAACTGTAAGCTTCCGGCTTGCTGAAAAAGAGATGTATACTAAAGTAGTTTATACCGGGGATGCCCTGAAAAAAAATGACTTTTCATTGGTTTTGCATATCTCCGGTAATAACAAAAACCCTGCTGAAGTAAAAGTTTCTCTGAACGCAGATCTTAATCCGATGCTGAAGATGATGGCAGCTAAACCTATCGGACAGTTCATGGAAAAACTTATAAATGAAATGGAAGTTTTCAGAGGCTGGAAGGATATTAAAGAATAAAATCGACCTCTTTAAAAGAATACCCGCTTATATTACCGGGTTCTCTTTCAATCTGTAACCTGCCATTATCAGTAACAGTTATTATACGTCCGGTAAATATGCCAGATCGATCCCGGTATTTACTCAATTCATTCAAACGGTGAAGTCGCGAAACATACTCATGTTTAATCCGGGCAAAATTTTCTGATATAAGTTGTTTATATCTTTTATCCAGATCGGAAGTCAGCTGGTTGAGACAGGTAGCAAGATCGTAGCTGGATCCTGTTAATAAACTCAAAGAAACAGGATTTGGAGCGTTACTTAAGAATTTAACCTGATTAATATTAAGACCAATCCCTGCAATGGTGCTTTCGATTTTATCACCCATAATGGAGTTCTCAATCAGAATACCTGCTATTTTGTCACCGTTTACATAAATGTCATTCGGCCATTTTATTGCACAAACAGGAATATATCTCTTCAAAAAATCACAAATCCCCAGCGAGACTGTCATCGAAATAAGGAACTGATCGGCCGGATTTATCATTGAAGGGAATAGTACTATGCTTATTAATAAGTTCTTACCCTCTTCGCTTTCCCATTTGTTGCCCATCTGTCCCCTGCCTGCTGATTGATAATTGGTATAAACAATAGCCCCCTCCGGAAGGTCACTACTTTTTAAAAGGTGAGCAGCATGAGTATTTGTCGATGGCAGATTATCAAAAAAAAATAGTTTTGATCCTATTATCATGGTTAGCAGGTAGTTAATTAATTTAAGGTCTTTTTATCCCTGTGGTTCTACTTTGTGGTGGATATTGGCATTGAAATTGCAAAAGAGGTTTACTATTACAAAAATACAGATAAAAGTGGTACTTTTGCGACTTGAAATCAAACTGATAAATATTGATGAAGAAAAGATCTGACGGGGCTGAAGTCCTTTTAAGTAGCGTTATAAAGGGAATTTTTGAAAAGAAAGGACAGAATGTTCTGAAAATTGATTTAAGAAAACTTGAAAACAGAATTACGGATTATTTTGTTATTTGTAGTGCCCTTTCCGGAACACAGGTCAGTGCAATTTGCGATTCAGTAGATGATACTGTACGAAAAGATGCAGGTGAGAAACCATTACACGTTGAAGGGCTCGACAATTGTTTCTGGGTACTTCTGGATTATAGTAATGTAATTGTTCATGTTTTCCTTGAGGAATAC
This sequence comes from Bacteroidota bacterium, assembly GCA_037143835.1. Taxonomy (GTDB): domain Bacteria; phylum Bacteroidota; class Bacteroidia; order Bacteroidales; family VadinHA17; genus LD21. Next base: position 19,681 of record JBAWXY010000026.1, on the reverse strand, counting down.
AGGAATTTTTATAGTCTTGAGTCGCTTTGGGCTGATGCCACTATTGAAGCTATGGAAGATAAACTACAGTAAGTTAAATATTTATGACAGAAAATACGACTAATAATAATCAGGGAACGGAGAAAAAACCTGATAAAACTATTAAACCCCGTTTTAATACAAACTGGATTTTTGCAGTCCTCGCAGTATCTCTTATTCTTTTTTCATTACTCAACGGTGGGAAACCAGCTCAAAAAACAACTAAAAGCGAAATCAAGGATATGATCGCTAATCACGAAATTGAAAAAATAATTGTGGTTAATAAGGAATATGCTGAGTTTTACCTTAACAAGGAGGCACTGGAATCGGAAAAATATGCCAAACTACCAAAACCCGGTACTGGTTTCGGGATGTCAGCACCCAAACCAAATTTTACATATAATATAGGGGATATCAGCAGTTTTGAACCTTTCATAGAAAAGGAACAAGACAGTGCAGCTTATACTAAATATATTAATGTGGAAAATATAAACCGTAAAAATTATTTAGTTGACGCACTCTCATGGCTGCTTTTTCCTGCATTACTTATTGTTTTGTGGCTGTTTCTCATGAAACGTATGTCAGGAGGCGGGGCTGGTGGAGCAGGAGGTATTTTCAGTGTAGGTAAATCACGTGCACAGATTTTCGATAAGGATACAAATGTTAAGTTGACTTTCAACGATGTTGCCGGTCTCGAAGAGGCCAAAACAGAGGTTATGGAAATCGTTGATTTTCTTAAGAATCCTAAGAAATATACCAGCCTTGGAGGTAAAATTCCAAAAGGCGCTCTGTTAATAGGCCCTCCCGGAACAGGCAAAACGATGCTTGCCAAAGCTGTTGCCGGTGAAGCAAATGTGCCTTTCTTTTCCATTTCCGGATCCGATTTCGTTGAAATGTTTGTCGGTGTAGGTGCATCCAGGGTCAGGGACCTTTTCAAACAGGCTAAGGAAAAAGCCCCTTGTATTGTCTTTATTGATGAGATAGATGCAGTGGGTCGTGCAAGAGGGCGTAATGCAAATTTCGGATCAAACGATGAGCGCGAAAACACTCTTAACCAGCTCCTTACGGAGATGGATGGTTTCGGGACGAATATGGGAGTGATTATTCTTGCTGCCACTAACAGGGCTGATATCCTTGACAGGGCTCTGATGCGTGCAGGCCGCTTTGACAGGCAGATTCATGTTGAACTTCCCGATCTTAACGAAAGGGAAGCTATATTTAAAGTTCACCTTCGTCCAATAAAACTTGAAAAAGGTTTTGATATAGGCTTCATGGCCAAGCAGACACCAGGTTTTTCAGGTGCTGATATTGCTAATGTTTGTAACGAATCGGCCCTTATCGCGGCAAGGAAAAACAAAACTGTTGTTGAAAAGCAGGATTTCCTTGATGCTATCGACCGTATTGTTGGTGGGCTGGAAAGGAAAAGCAAGATCATTTCACCTGTAGAGAAAAAGACAATTGCTTATCATGAAGCCGGACACGCTACTGTAAGCTGGCATCTTGAACATGCAAGCCCTCTTTTTAAAGTAACCATTATCCCGCGCGGAAAAACACTTGGTGCCGCATGGTACCTTCCTGAAGAACGGCAACTTACCACACGCGAACAGATTCTCGATGAAATGGCGTATGCCCTTGGAGGCAGAGCTTCTGAAGAACTTATCTTCGGAAAAATTTCAACAGGCGCGCTGAGCGACCTCGAGAAAATTACTAAACAGGCTTATGCAATGGTTTCGTTTTTCGGAATGAGCGAAAAGATTGGTAATATAAGTTTTTATGATTCATCGGGGCAATCTGATTTCGGATTTACAAAGCCATATAGTGAGAAGACAGCAGAGCTTATCGACCAGGAGGTTAACCTGATAATTGCAGAGTCGTATGTGAGGGCAAAGGAAGTTCTCAAAAACAATATGAAAGGACTTACGGAACTTGCAGAACTCCTTCTGGAGAAAGAGGTAATTTTCAGCGAAGATCTTGAAAGAATTTTTGGAAAGAGAAAAGCTGATGTGTTGAAGGAAGAGAGAGAAGCTGAAGCCAAATCAAAGCAGACAGAAGCTGTCACAGAAACCGCGACTCCTAAAAAAACTGTGAAAAAGTCAAAAACAAAAGATAAAGCATAATAAACTGAAATTTTGAACAATTTTTTCAGACGAACCTTAACCGGAGCATGGATAGTAATATTCGTAATGGGAGGATTCTGGCTTCATCCCGTCTCCTTTTTTCTGACCGGCCTCGTTATGCTCATCGGTACACAGTACGAGTATTACCTTATGATCAGGAACACCGGCGTCAGGCCACAAATGGTTCCGGGTATTATTACGGGGGTTACAGCCTATGTCATATCAACACTGATTGCTTTCGGAGTGATACCAAAAAACTCCTTTCTGGTACTGATACCAATGATGTTAATAATTATGGTTATGGAGCTCTACAGGAAACAGGAGAAACCATTTGACTCACTGGCACATACCTTTTTTTCGGTGCTTTATACTGCAATACCGTTTTCAATGTTCCCATTTTCAGCATTTTCCCGAACAGGCCTCGATTCATTACTGCCTCATGAAAGCATCTCATTTTCACCCGGAATTATTATCGGGTTCTTTATTCTTATATGGGTAAATGATACCGGAGCCTACCTGACGGGTGTGTCTTTCGGCCGACACAAGTTGATGGAGCGGATCTCGCCTAAGAAAACATGGGAAGGTTTTTTTGGAGGTTTAATAATAGCTGCTCTGATCGCCTGGTTGCTTTCGGGTTGGCTGGGTGTAGTTGATAAAACTCATTGGGTAATTATTGCTGTAATTGTTTCGGTAGCAGGTACATATGGAGATCTGGCAGAATCAATGCTGAAAAGAAGCATAGGCGTTAAGGATTCCGGAACGATCATGCCTGGTCATGGTGGATTTCTCGATCGGTTCGACAGTGCAATAATATCTTTCCCGCTGGTATATCTTTTTATATCAGTTTTTGGATGATTGGCAGGACTTGATTAGTTTTGTGCAAATTTTATAGAAATGAGGATTCATATTCATAAGGAAGGATATAAGATTTTAGCTTTCGGTTTTCTGACATTGCTGATTCTGAATGTCATTGTTAATGTCATATGGGTAGATCTGGAACTTGTACGATGGGCATTTATTATCTGCTCATTAATGTTTTATATTTTTATACTCTTTTTCTTCCGGCTGCCGGCAAGAACCATGCAACCGGATCCGGGACTTATTTATGCTCCTGCTGACGGGAAAGTTGTAGTAATTGAAGAGACATTGGAAAACGAGTATTTCAAGGATATGCGCCTGCAGATTTCAATTTTTATGTCCCCTTTCAATATGCATAGTAACAGATACCCGGTATCGGGACGGATTAAATATGTTGGTTATCATCCCGGACAGAATATGGTTGCATGGCATCCGAAATCGTCTGAGCTGAATGAGAGGAGTACAATCGTTATTGAAACAAAAGATGGAACTGAGATACTTATAAGGCAGATTGCCGGAGCAGTTGCCCGAAGGATAGTAACTTATGCAAAAAAAAATCAGGATGTTATGCAGGGGGATGAACTGGGATTCATTAAATTCGGATCGAGAGTTGATGTTTTTTTACCGGTTGGAACTGAAGTTGAGATCCCAATCCTTCAACAGGTGAAGGCAAATAAAAGTATTATTGCCAAAATCTGAAAATGATTGATGATATGAGCAGGATAGATGACAAAATAATAGATGTTACCCGTGATGTTAAATGGATAGGTGTACTTGATTATGACATCAAGACATTTGATATCGTGATGCATACCAACCACGGAACAACCTATAACTCATATTTTATTAATGCTGAGAAGAAGGCAATTATTGAGGTTGCCAAAGAAAAATTCAGTGAAACTTATCTGGAAAAACTAAGGTCAGTCACGAATCCTGAAGAGATTCAGTATATTATTCTTGATCATACTGAACCAGACCATTCAGGAAGCCTCAGGCTTCTTCTCGATCTGGCACCTTCAGCGACCGTTGTTGGCAGCGGGAATGCAATCAGGTATCTGGAAGATATTGTTAATGCGCCTTTTAAATCGCTGGTAGTAAAAGATGGTGACACCCTGGACCTCGGGAATAAAACCCTGAGATTCATTTCGGCACCGAACCTGCACTGGCCTGATTCGATCTATACTCTGCTTGTGGAGGATAAAATTTTGTTCACATGCGATTCGTTTGGAGCACATTACTGCTCATCTGAAATGTATAGCGATTTCTCTGAGACATACACAGGAACATTTAAATACTACTTTGACGTTATCATGAAACCGTTCAGCAGGTTTATGCTGAAAGCAATTGAAAAGATAAAACCTCTTGATTTTGATTTTATCTGTCCTGGTCATGGTCCAATCCACAGTGACAACAGCAGAAAAGCGATAGAATTATCAGAAAAGTATGCGAGTGAATATATGCAGCTTGCAATAGAGAGGGATCACAGAAACATACTTATAACTTATGTATCGGCCTATGGTTATACAAAGGAAGCAGCAGAGCATATTGCTGCCGGAATCCTTGAGACTGATGGCATAAATGTAGATATTACAGATATTGAAAATATTGCTTCAGAAGAGTTGGAATCAAAAATAATCACAGCTGATGGTATACTTATTGGTTCTCCAACCATTAATCAGAATACGTTACTTCCTGTATATAAGTTATTTGCTTTACTAAATCCTCTGCGAGACAAGGGTAAATCCGGCGGTGCTTTCGGATCGTACGGCTGGAGCGGCGAGTCGCCAAAGATAATACTCGAAAACCTTCGTCTTCTTAAACTTAAGGTATTTGAAGAGACTGCAGCCTTTAAATTCTCACCCAAAGGATCGAAAGAAGAATTTTTGAAGGATTTCGGAAGGAAGTTTGCTCAGAAATTCATGGAAGAATGTGGTCAGATAAAAAATTCCGGTAATTAACCGGGGGGTGAGCTCGTGTTGTCTGAACAGGGGTTGGGAATTTGTCAAAAAACGCCAGGATAAAGTCGATACTGTTGTGTAAAGCATATTTTTAGCGAATTCAAAAAATTTGGATTAGGTTTGTAGAAAGAAATGCCTTTTTACAATGAAAGCAACATTAAAAAACATTCTTATCTTTTTTGGAATTTTGCTGCTTTTGGCTTGTGTCTGGTATTTCCGGAATATAGTTGTGTACATATTAGTGTCAGGTGTTTTATCTATAATGGGGCGCCCTCTTGTAGATCTGTTTTGCAGAATCCGGATAAAGAAATGGTTTTTTCCCCGGCCGCTCAGTGCCCTGCTCACCCTCGCTATTATCTGGGGTATTATCATACTGTTTTTTGTTATTTTCGTCCCTCTTGTGACTACGCAGATTCACTATTTCTCAACCATCGACAGCGAGAGAATTGTTCAGCTTGCTGAAGGTCCAATCAATAAGGTTGAGAATCTGTTCAGAGCTTTTAACAAGGAGATCACAGATGAACTCTCTATTCAGGATTATGTTGCCGGGAAGGTTGCAGGAGTTCTCAATATTAACATGATACAGAACTTCCTGGGTTCCCTTATGGGTATTCTTGGCAACGTTCTGGTTGCAGTATTCTCAATTACATTTATTACATTTTTCTTTCTTAAGGACCAGCGTTTGTTTTTTGAATCAATTTTAATGTGGGTGCCTGATAAATATGTTGACAATGTAACCCGGGCGTTATATTCGATAAAAAGACTTCTTACAAGGTATTTTATAGGAATTGTAATACAGAGCACTTGCATAATGATACTAATTACTATAGGAATGACTATAGCAGGTATCGATTTTCAACAGGCTCTGGTTATGGGGCTTATCCTCGGGATTTTAAATGTTATTCCATATGTTGGTCCATGGATTGGTTTGTTTATTGCAATTATAATGGGTGTTGCCTCCCATATGAATCAGGATTTTACGACTGTTGTAGTACCCCTGGTTACATATATGATTATAGTAGAGGCAATTACACATCTGATTGATAATGTTGTATTTCAACCGGTTATCTTTTCCAATAGCGTTAAGGCTCACCCTCTCGAAATCTTTGTGGTAGTACTTGCTGCAGGGTTTGCAGCGGGGATTCCGGGAATGATTTTCGGGATACCTGCCTATACGGTTATGAGGGTTTTTGCCAGAGAGTTCTTTTATAACTTTAAGGCAGTACAGAAGATCACTTCCAGCCTGTCATCTGAAAATATGGGTAGAAAAACTCAAATTCCTGCCAGGGAAAATGAGGAGACGGGAAATGAAACCGATTCTTAACCTTGCTATCAGGAATTTGCCTGAGTATATTAATTTGTATTAACTATTGAATAAATGACCCTGATATTCTCTGTTTTAAGCCGACTTTTCCGTTTTTATTATGATGGCTTCAGGAATATGTCAAACTGGGGAAGAAAGGTTTGGATAATCATCATCATTAAGCTTTTTATTATGTTTGCTATATTGAAGATCTTCTTTTTCCCGGATTTTCTTAAGACCAAATATGATAACGATAAACAGAGAAGTGAATATGTTTTGGATCAATTAATTAATTCACCTGCTAGCCATGATTGAAAATGTAGATTTGGCCCTTGTGAACTGGTCAAGGGCGCAATTTGCCCTGACTGCTATGTATCACTGGCTTTTTGTACCTCTTACGCTTGGTTTATCCTTCATACTTGCCATAATGGAGACCATATATGTCAGAACTGGTAATGAGGAATGGAAACGTCTTACCCGGTTCTGGATGACTCTTTTCGGAATAAACTTCGCAATTGGTATTGCAACCGGCATCATCCTTGAATTTGAGTTTGGTACTAACTGGTCGAATTATTCATGGTTTGTAGGCGATATCTTCGGAGCCCCTCTTGCAGTTGAAGGTATTCTGGCTTTCTTCCTCGAATCGACTTTTGTTGCGGTGATGTTTTTCGGCTGGAATAAAGTGAGTAAAAAGTTTCATCTTACATCAACCTGGCTGGTTGCCATCGGAGCCAGTCTGTCTGCCCTCTGGATCCTTGTAGCCAATGCATGGATGCAAAATCCTGTCGGAATGACATTTAATCCTGAAACAGCACGGAATGAAATGATTAACTTCTGGGCTGTTCTCTTTAATCCGGTTGCAGTCGATAAATTTCTTCATACTATATCATCAGGTTTCCTGCTGGGATCAATGTTCGTTCTGGGTATCAGTTCATGGTTTCTGATCAGGAAAAGAGAAGAGCTTATGGCCAGGAGAAGCATCCTGATAGCCGGGATATTTGGACTATTATCTTCACTGATGGTTGCATACACGGGTGATGTATCTGCAAAAACAATATCAAAAGTGCAGCCTGTTAAATTTGCAGCTATGGAAGCCATGTACGAGGGTAAAAGTAATGCCGGACTGGTTGCCATCGGGTTCCTGAAAGACACTGATAAAAAGATTGGAGAAAAGAGTGTCAAGGAATTCGCTTTTAAGATCGAAATTCCAGGGTTACTTTCAGTTCTTACAGGAGGTGACAGAGATACGTATGTTCAGGGAATTACTGATCATGTACTTGGAAATGAGAAAAGGGGGATAATGTCAGTACCGGAAAAAATGCAGAAGGGTCAGTTTGCAAAGGATGTTCTGATGGATTACAAACGAGCCAGGATGATTAATGACAAGGAACAACTTGAGAGTATTAAAGGTATTTTCCGCGACAAGGAATTCCACGACAAATATTTCAGATATTTTGGTTATTCTTCTATTGATAAACCTGAAGATGTAATCCCGAATGTGCCAATAACATTTTATTCTTTTCACCTGATGGTGATACTCGGGTTCCTCTTTATAATGATCTTTGCAATGGCTCTCTACTTCCTCTTCAAAGGGACATTATCTGAAAACAGATGGTTTTTGTGGATAGCACTTCTGTCAATCCCTCTGCCTTACATAGCCGGTGAGCTGGGTTGGATACTTACCGAAATGGGCCGGCAGCCCTGGATTATTCAGGATCTGATGCCTGTATCAGCAGCTGTCTCACAAATCAACTCAGGGTCGGTGATCACAACTTTCATTCTCTTTGCGGTTCTTTTCACTGTATTGCTTATTTCGGAGATATCAATCATGGTTAAACAGGTAAAAACAGGACCCAGACATTAGGAAGAAAACACTATGACAACAATGATTTTACATCTGTTCCTGCAACACTATTGGTGGATAATAGTTTCACTGCTGGGGAGCCTGCTCGTTTTCCTGATGTTTGTACAGGGAGGACAATCAATGATCTATTCACTTCCGAAAAGCGATCTTCAGAAAACGATGATAGTTAATGCAATGGGGAGAAAGTGGGAGCTTACCTTCACCACTCTTGTCACTTTTGGAGGTGCCTTTTTTGCCTCATTTCCGCTTTTTTATGCGACAAGTTTTGGAGGTGCTTACTGGGTATGGATCGCAATATTGTTCAGTTTTACCATTCAGGCAATTGCTTATGAATTCAGGTCAAAACCGGATAATGTTTTCGGGCAGAAGACATTCGATGTGTTTCTTTTCCTGAATGGTTCACTCGGCCCGTTTCTTATCGGAGTAGCAGTTGCCACCTTTTTCACCGGCTCACAATTCAGTCTGAACAGGATGAATCAGGTACAGTGGGCAACTGCATGGTACGGACTTGAAGCTTTATTGAATATACGAAACCTTGCACTTGGTTTTGCCGTATTGTTTCTTGCCAGAATAAATGGGCTGTTATATATTATCAATACTATTGATGATGAGGATCTTATAAAAAAATCAGGTAAAAAATTGATATTAAACTCTATCCCTTTTCTTCTCTTCTTCCTGTTTTTTGTTATTTCACTGCTCTTTTCAAAAGGGTTTGCTGCCGATCCTGAAACCGGTATTGTAACGGTGGAAAAGTTTAAATATCTCCATAATTTTATTCAGATGCCGCTTGTATTGATCATATTCCTGACCGGAGTGGTTGGGGTTTTATATGGTATTGGTATATCTGTATTAAAGAACAGTGAGAAAGGAATCTGGTTTTCCGGAGCAGGTACTGTACTTGCAGTATTCTCATTGTTTCTGGTAGCCGGCTTTAACGGGACTTCATTTTATCCCTCTTCATACGATTTGCAGAGCTCATTAACCATCAGGAATGCATCTTCGAGCCTCTTTACCCTGAAAACTATGATGTATGTTTCATTTATTATCCCATTTGTTATAGCCTATATCTGGTACGCGTGGAAGGCGATTAATAAAAACAAAATCACTGAAAACGAAATGAAATCAGATGGTCATGTATATTAGCGAAATTCTTCAATATTTAATCTGGCCAGGCTTTATTGTATTAAGCTGGTTTGTCATAAAATTTTCTTTATCTGCTTACGAAAAAAAATTCCCCGAAAAGGAATAGTCATTGGTCAGAAGAGCAGTGAAAGTAAGGATGCTATAATATAAAACGGTATGATCAGGGGAGCTGCATTGATCCCGAAAATTGCAAAAGAGACCACGACCAATCCGGCAAGAATTAATCTTCCCTCATTTCCTTTAACCTTAAGATTTGAAACCTTCAGAGATAGTAATGGGATCCTGCTGACCATCATCAATGATAATATGACTGTAAAAACAATCAATAATATTGGTGAACCGGTAAATGAACTGAAAATTGCAGAATGGGAGTAATGCCCGGCAATAACAACAGAGATCACTGCAAGTGCATTCGCCGGAGTGGGTAAGCCTTTAAACGTTGTTGCCTGAGTTGTATCGATATTGAATATTGCCAGTCGCAAAGCTGCACAAACAGGCATTAAAACAGTAATTGACAGGATAAGTGTGGCTTTTACACTATTAGAATCAGCGATCATTGGTCCATATAATGAGAGAGAATCATTTAGCAGCTGATAGATAATAAAACCGGGAGCAACGCCAAAACTTACAACATCGGCAAGGCTGTCGAGTTCTCTCCCTATTGCGGAATATGCTTTAAGTAACCGGGCCGAAAAACCATCGAGGAAATCGAATATCATTGCTGCAAGTATCAGCCATGAAGCAGTTACCACGTCTCCCTTGGCTGCAAAAATTATTGCAAAAAAACCTGCTGCCAGATTTAGCGAAGTAATAAAGTTTGGAATATGTTTCATCTTGAAATTGGATATCGTAATTCAGAAGGGGAGTAAAATTAAGAAATTCTTCTCTCTTTTTTCTTAAATTTGTATTAATAAACCCGGATAAGATGATTGAATTCCCCGATATAAAGATTGCAGTCGATTTTGATGGAACAATAGTTGATCACGAGTATCCGAAAAGATGCACGAAAAAATATTTTTAAACGTTTATTCAGCAGGAAAACCAAGACAAATGAGAACTGATTATACAAAATACATAATTTTCGTTATAGTAATGCTCCTTATATCATGGACTATTTCATGTTCGGGACGGCCTGGTAAAAAAACAGAAACAGGAGTTGCTCCTGCAATAGTTTCAGGCGAAGAAACTGTTGTTAAACTTGTAAAAATGATTTCACCTGAAGAGAATACCGGATTTAAGCTCAACGACCCGATCAATGTGATTCTGGCACTGGAAGATAAAAACAGGTTACCCGACTCGGTATTGATATTTTTTAATAGTAAAGCCGTAACAACGATTAAATCAGAACCTTGGGAATACTCTATTCCAGCGGCTTATACCGTTACAACAGGGAGGAAATCATTAAAAGCAGTTGCTTATAAGGGAGGCAGATCACAGAATACCATTACCCGTTTTATGATAATATTTTCGGATATGGTTCCAAAAAGGAACGGCTATAAAGTGATTAATACATATCCACATGACAGTGATGCATTTACCCAGGGACTTGTTTACGATAAAGGTGTGTTATTCGAAAGCACAGGACAGATAACCGGCTCAAGCCTTAGGGAAGTGGAACTGGAAACGGGCAGGGTAATCAGGCAACATAATCTTGATGCATCATTATTTGGCGAGGGTATAGCTCTCTACCGTGACCGTATATATCAGGTGACATGGCAAAATAAAGTCGGATTTGTGTATGAAAAATCAACTTTTAACGTGATAAATAAGATCTCTTATGCGACAGAAGGCTGGGGATTAACAACTATTGATGATAAGATTATAATGAGCGACGGAACAAATATTCTATATTTCTTTGAACCGGAGATGTTTACTGTTGTTTCGAGAATTGAAGTTTATGATAATGAAAGGAAAGTTGACCAGCTTAATGAGCTGGAGTATATAAATGGTGAGATATGGGCCAATATCTGGAACGCCGATCTTATTGCAAGGATTGACAGGGTCAGCGGGAAAGTTATTGCCTATATTGATCTGAAAGGCATTTTACCGGAATCGGAGCGAAACCCGGATACAGATGTCCTTAATGGAATTGCATACGATCAGTCGGATAAAAGAATTTTTATTACAGGAAAGAAATGGCCGAAGCTTTATGAGATCAGGCTTACTGAATAATCTTTGTTCCGTAAACTATATTAATACTGGCAGGTATTATACTGAATTCTGCCGGAGTATGGCCCAGCGATTCTCCATCCGCTTCTGTATAAATTACCGAATCTGAACTTACCTTAATGTCTTTGCATTTATATCCGTCAATTTTGGGATGGTTTAGGATTGTGCCATCGTAGAGTATTTTAAGGTTTCTGATTATCTCAAACTTACCCATGCCATTTATAATTGTTACATCAAGAAGCCCGTCATTTGGCAACGCAAATGGTGTCTGTCTCATGCCGCCACCGCAATACCTGCCGTTACCCACATTGATTGAAAAAACATCTGCAATGCTTTTTACCCCGTCAATAATTATCTCAGCTTTAGTGTTTTTGTAAGAAAGAAGACTCATTAACAGGTTGCAGAAATATATTAATTTGCCACTGCGTCCCTTGTCTTTCTGGATATTGGTTCTTCTTACTACCACCGATTCAAATCCCAATCCTGCTATATTTATAAAATGCCTCTCTTTTTTCTCAGGACCATCGAAAAAACTAACCAGTCCAACATCATGTACCATCTGATTATTATCCCTGATTATCTTAATCGCTTTTTTATAATCAAGAGGTATTCCGAACATCCTGCCCCAGTCATTTCCGGTACCTACCGGTATCAACGCGAGTGAAATATCATTTGTAGGACAAACACCGTTTGAAAAAACTCCGTTAACAACTTCATTGAGAGTTCCATCGCCACCTACTGTAATGAACTTTCTGTAACCTGCTGTAATTGCCTCCTGTGTAAAGACAATTGCCTGACCTTTTCTTTCTGTAAATTTCACAGAAAAGGATAATTTCTCTTTTTTAAGAAGATCCGAAATGGTGTCCCAGTCCTTTTTCCCTTTTTTGTTCCCTGCATTAGGGTTAACTATGACCAGCCATTCTTTCTGGTTGGAATTTTGATTCATCTATCGGTTTTGTTTTATGGCAGACAAAGATGGAAATAAATCGGATAATTATTAAAAAACCAGATTAATATCATACTAATGATGCCTTTATGAAGCTCAATACCCCTTAGAGTCGTGGTGACATGAAGAATTACCGTTAAGGTACAAAGTCACAAAGGCTCACAAAGTCAGGAAGTTATGCTTTTCGAGAAATTTATCTGGTGTTAACAAAATGTTGAAAACCACAAAAAAAATGTTTACAATTACATCTTTCACTACCGGTAGCAGTAGTGCATAAATAGTAAATTTGAAACTCAAAATATAACTCAAATAATTAAAGATAAGAGATGGGAAGGATTATAGCAATAGCGAATCAGAAGGGTGGTGTTGGGAAGACAACAACAGCAATAAACCTGGCGGCAAGTCTTGCCGCGCTTGAGAAAAAGGTACTGATTGTTGATAGTGATCCACAGGCAAATGCGACTTCAGGGATAGGAATCGATACAAGGCAGATAAGATGTACAATATATGATTGTCTGATAGACGGGAAAGAGCCAAGTGAAGCCTTAATGGCCTGTGAAGTTGAAAATCTTTCAATAATAACCTCAAATATAGACCTGGTTGGCGCTGAAATTGAAATGCTTGACAGACCAGAGAGAGAAAAAATACTTAAAGGGGTCCTTACGAAAATTGTAGGAGACTATGATTACATTCTCATTGACTGTTCTCCCTCGCTTGGACTACTTACCGTCAATGCCCTAACAGCATCACATTCTGTAATAATACCTGTACAGTGTGAGTATTTTGCTTTGGAGGGACTCGGCAAGCTGCTTAATACTATAAAAATAATTCAGAATAATCTTAATCCGGATCTTGAGATCGAGGGATTCCTTCTTACTATGTATGACTCCCGGCTCAGGTTATCGAACCAGGTTGCTGATGAGGTAAATAAGCATTTTCAGCAGATGGTTTTTAAAACAATCATCCAGCGGAATGTTAAGCTTTCTGAAGCACCAAGTTTTGGTCAGCCTGCTATTCTTTATGATGCCGATTCAAGAGGTACGGTAAATTATCTTAATCTTGCCAAAGAGCTGATTGAGAAACAGGAAACCAGAGAAAAAAAGTAGTTAACAGAACTTATTAATTACCGGAAATAGTAATGAATATGATAAAGAAAAATGCGTTGGGAAGAGGTCTTGGTGCATTGATAGATGGTGTAGAGAAAGAGGTTCTTGAAAAAAAAGTTGAAGCCAACCTTGATATATCAGTCGATTCGATAGAAGCTAATCCTTTTCAGCCAAGGATGAGTTTTGATGAACAGTCTCTTGATGAACTTGCAACATCAATAAAGAAACTTGGTATTGTTCAGCCACTTACAGTACGTGAGACCAGTAATGGCAGATATCAGCTAATTGCCGGTGAAAGGAGACTCCGGGCTGCGCGTCTGGCAGGACTTACTCATGTACCTGCTTATGTCAGAACAGCTGATGATCAGGCTATGCTCGAACTTGCACTGGTAGAGAATATTCAGCGCGAAGACCTCGATGCAGTGGAGGTCGCAATAAGTTTTCAGCGACTCATAGAGGAGTGCAAGCTTACTCAGGAGCAGTTGAGCGACAGGATTGGCAAACAACGTTCAACTATAGCTAACTATCTCCGCCTTCTCAAACTGCCGGCCGAAATACAACTCGGACTTAAGAATAAACACCTGATGATGGGCCATGCCCGGACACTCGTCAATATAGAAGATCCCAAAAAGCAAATCAATGTTTATTATCAGATAATTGATGGGGAACTGTCTGTACGGCAAGTAGAAGAGCTGGTAAGACAACTTCATTCGGAAAAAATCAAAGACCCAGGAAAGGTTGAAAAAAGGAGGAAACTCAATGATGATTTCACTCAGCTTTCAAACCATCTAAATAAGTTATTTTCTGCTAAAGTAAGCTTCAGAATAAACGAAAAAGGGAAGGGTAAGATCGTTATCCCTTTTGAAAGCCCCGAAGAGATGGAGCGCATTTTAGGAGTATTTGACCGCCTTAACTCCTGAAAATAATTATCTTTATCGCAACGTTATACAGGTATCTGGCGATTAATGCCGGTTTGTTTTATTTTGAAGACATTTCAAAAAATACTGATTATACTGATTCTGCAGCTGTTTTGTATTCAGCAGAACATATTTGCACAGGATACAATACCTGTCAAAAAGCCTGAGAAACAAAAATTTCAGGCAGAATCGCTGAAAGCGACAATGATGGCTGTTGCATTCCCGGGCCTTGGACAGATCTACAACAGAAAATACTGGAAAATTCCCCTGGTATATGCCGGCTTCGGAGGGCTTATATATAGCGCAGGTTTCAATTCATCGAAGTATATCGAGTATATGAAAGCTTATCATGACTTTAAAGATGTAGTTCCTCAGACAAATAGCTACCTGGATCTGATCCCTGACGATGCTCCAAATTATGACCCCGTTTTGTTTCCTGATTCTTATAATCCCTCAAGTGCGTCACGTTGGGAGGATATTATGCTTCAGGGGATTGACCATTACAAGAGATACCGCGATCTTTCGTATATTGGCATCGCAGCGTGGTATCTCATATCGGTCCTCGATGCTAATGTTGATGCCAGCCTTTTTAATTACGATATCAGTGAAAATCTTGATATTGCTGTTTTTCCTGTTCAGTTGGCTTTGCCAGGTGGTTTTATGGGTGCAGGACTAAATGTAAGCCTGAAAGTAACTTTTTAACTTATTTTATTATTATGAGATTTTCAACTTTACTTATAACATTATTTTTTGCATTTCTGAATGCAAATGCATCATCAGCTTCCGACACGATTATCATTAAAACAGATAATAGTTCTGAAAGAATTACCCGCGATCTTGACAGTCTGACAAATACATGGTATGTTAAAATGGCTATTAAAGACAATCCAGGTGAATTACTGGGTGATACAATTGGATTGCAGTATCCTGATTCTGTGTATGAAAGCCGGTTAAATAAGATTAATTCAATTATCCATCTTCCATTTAACAATATAATCAGAAACCATATTCATGTTTATACAATTAAACAGAGAGAGAAATTCTGTGCAGTACTGGGGTTGAAGGATTATTATTTTCCGATGATCGAAGATGTATTCGATTCTTACGGACTTCCTACCGAACTAAAGTATATGGCGGTGATTGAATCGGCTCTCAATCCAGGTATTGTTAACAGCCGTTCCGGAGCTACTGGTCTCTGGCAGTTTATGTACAGTACCGGCCGCATGTACGGATTGACAATCAATTCTGTGATTGATGAACGCAGAGATCCTTTAAAAGCTACTCATTCAGCTGCAAAATATTTAAAGGATCTTTATAAGATATATAATGACTGGACTCTTGTTATTGCAGCTTACAACTGCGGACCAGGTAATGTAAACAAGGCAATCAAAAGATCTGGTAACAAGAAAGATTATTGGGGGATATATGACAGGCTCCCAAGGGAAACAAGAGGATATATACCTCAGTATGTTGCTGCAGTATATGCTGTTAACTACTATCGGGAACATAATTTAATACCGTTACCACTTAATATTCCTGTTGCTACCGACACCATAATGGTTAATAAGGATATTCATCTCACACAGATTTCGGAGGTTATGGGAATCCCATTGGGCGAACTTCGTACACTGAATCCCCAATACAAAACCGGCCTTATTCCCGGATCCTCAAAACCACTTGCACTTACACTTCCTATGAATCATCTGGGCGATTTTATTGATTTAAATGACACAATAAGGGGTTATAAATCAGATGTCTATCTGAAAAAGTCAACCCTTATAGCAGATCCCTCTCGTACATCGTACCTGCCGGCAGATATAAAAGGTAGAACAAAACTTATTTACACTGTCCACGATGGTGACAACCTTGGGTACATATCTGAATGGTACAGGGTTGGATTATCAGAGCTCAGGTACTGGAATAATATTTCACGCAATACTATCAGAGCAGGTCAGAAACTTGTTATTTATGTTGATCCTTCAAGATCTGAATACTTTTCAAGGATCAATTCAATGTCGTTTGCCGATAAACAAATGATGATAGGGAAAACAGTTCCTTCTAATTCAAAGTCCGTATTAGCCAAAGCACCTGTTGAATCGGAGGGAGAGTTTATTACATATACAGTCCGATATGGAGATACAATCTGGGATATTGTTAAAATGTTTGATAACGTTACTACAGGTCAGGTACTTGCATTGAATAATATTTCCAAGCCGGGTAAGATACAGGTTGGGCAGAAGCTGAAGATCAAGAAGAAGAGCTGATTCTTTTATAATATATGCGCCCCTTAAGGTCATTTTTATTATTACTGATCTTTCTGGCCTGTTTTACCGGTCTTCATTATATTTTCCCGGGAAGTCAATTATTCCCGTCAATTTATGAATTTGTCCCGGCTAATCTGATAAATGATTTATTTTCAGACGATAAGACTCTTAATAGAATTCCAGTTGATTCTGTTACTGCAACTATTGAAAATTTGTCAGTTAATCCATTGCAGGGGTTTCTGGATTCGTTAAGATATTCCAGGGGACAGCTGAGGATTATGTATTATGGTGATTCGCAGATCGAGGGCGACCGTATCACTTCCTACGTACGCCAGACCTTAAGAAAAGACCATGGAGGAACAGGTCCGGGACTATTTCTTCCACTTATGCCGGTTATGTACACAAAATCGGTCTGGCTCCGGTCATCCTCAAACTGGAAAAGGTATAATTATCTCTCTTATAAAGCAGGTGAGATATCACACCGCAATCTTGGTCCCTTCATGGCCATCTGCCGCTATCTGCCCGAAGGAGAGAAAACATCAGTTCCTGAAAAGGCATTCGTGAGGATCAGACCTTCAAATGTTGCAGATAGTGCTTCGTCTGAATATGATATTTTAAGAGTGTTTTATGGCAATACTGAAGATATTGTAAATGTAGTAATTAAAGTCGATGATAATGAGATATTTGCAGACACATTAAAGAAGGGTAAGGACTTTAATGAGATTACATGTCCGTTAAAAGGAGCAAAGGAGATACTGATTGAATTTACTGGAAAAGTGAGCCCTGATATTTACGGAATCAGCATCGAAAGCAAAGCTGGTATAATGGTAGACAACATTCCCCAGCGGGGAAGTGCCGGACTTGAATTTACCATGGTTGGCAAGGATAACCTTGCTGAGTCGTACAAAAAGCTATCACCCGACCTGTTTATTCTGCACTATGGCCTGAACATTGTAAAGAATGTAAGAGAAGATTATTCATATTATCAAAAAGGATTGGGGAGACAGCTTTCGCTACTTAAGGAGATTGCTCCATTCACCCCGATATTGGTTATCGGTGTTACTGATATGGCAGTAAATGAGGGAGATAGCATAAAATCATACCGGAATATTCCCGCAATAATTGATGCTCAGAAACAAGCTACACTGGAGGCTGGCGTTGCTTTCTGGGATTCGTATAATGCCATGGGAGGGGAATCGTCAATTATTAAATGGGCGGAAAAGAGGCCTCCTCTTGCCCGGAAAGACTATATTCACTTTACAAATCCGGGCGCAGATACGTTTTCGAAAATATTAGCAGATGCACTGTTTTCAGTAAGGGAAATTGATACGAACCGACTGAAATATGTTAATATTAAGGTAGATACCATCATTCAGACGCAATCTGTATCTGAAGTTAAAGCACAGGTGGCTACTGAAGGTAAAAGTTTGTTTAAATCAGTAATATCACAGTTATTCAAATATAATCCCGATGAACCTTTAATCTTTTCAACTCCGGCTTTCTGGCTCTTCTTCCTCCTGGTGCTTGCAGGATATAGTCTGATCTATAAGAAGTTGTTTATCAGGAATGCATATCTCTTTCTCGTAAGCCTTTTTTTTTATTATAAATCCGGAGGGCTGTTTTTATTTCTTCTGATCTTTGTTACACTCATTGATTTTACCTGCGGATTACTTATCCATCATTCCAGGACAAAATTCATGAGACGGCTTTTTATCCTTCTTAGTATTATCTCCAATCTGGGAATACTTGCTTATTTTAAATATTCCGGTTTTTTTGTGGAGACGATAAACGATCTGCTTGGAACTGATTACCGTGTATATGATTTTCTTTCTGCATTTTCAAATTCAAATCTTGGTACTTCCTTTAATATCAGTAATATAATTCTTCCTGTTGGTATTTCTTTTTTTACTTTTCAATCACTCAGCTATACAATTGATGTATACAGAAAAAAGATGGATCCGGTCAGAAATATTATTGATTTTGGTTTTTATGTTTCGTTTTTTCCCCAACTTGTTGCCGGTCCTATTGTAAGAGCTTCTGAATTTATTCCTCAGTTATATAGGGAGTTCCACCTCACAAAGAGGGAATTCAGCCATGCTTTGTTCCTGATCTCAAAAGGATTGATAAAAAAGATAATCATTTCCGATTTTATTGCAACAAACTTTATCGACAGGGTATTTGATGCGCCTTCCATATATTCAGGTTTCGAAAACCTGATGGCAGTGTATGGATATGGTCTGCAGATTTATTGTGATTTTTCGGGTTATACCGATATTGCTATCGGATTAGGACTTATTCTTGGATTCCGGTTGCCGATCAATTTTAATTCACCGTACAAGGCAGCAGGCATTGCCGACTTCTGGAAACGATGGCATATCTCTCTCTCACGTTGGTTAAAAGATTATCTCTATATTCCATTAGGAGGGAACAGGAAAGGTAAATTACGGACAAACATTAATCTGATAATCACAATGTTACTTGGGGGGTTATGGCACGGAGCAGCGCTTCGGTTTGTCATTTGGGGAGCGTTGCATGGCATTGGGCTTGTGATCAACAGAATCTGGAACTCTATTTTTGGAGATCGTCTTAAGCAGGGTCGGGTTGGCCGGGCAATAGCTGTTTTCATCACATTCCAGTTTGTAAGCTTCTGCTGGATATTTTTCAGAGCTCCCGACATGAATAGTGTTAACACGATGATTAAACAGATTTTTGAGAATTTTTCACCCGGATCGTATATGACTGTTCTCCCGGCATATAGTAGTGTCTTCCTTTTGATAGCTGTCGGGTATATAATCCATTTTCTTCCGGAAAGGATTAAAGAGTCATACAGGGGGCTGTTTATCAGAATCCCGCTGATCGCTCAACTGGTTGTTATAATTCTGGTAGCAATACTGTTATATCAGATGAGGACAACCGAAGTTATACCGTTTATTTATTTCAGGTTTTAGAAGACCATACCTCACCCCCTCTTATCCCCCGCTCCCAGGAGAGCGGGGGAGGGATTGCCTTCGGCGAGCT
>JBAWXY010000025.1:0-21445 GCA_037143835.1 Bacteroidota bacterium | reverse complement strand
AAAATATTTAATTCTGGTACGTTATTGAAAAAAAGGACTTCTTAAGGATCGACTACTTAAGTGTAAAGGTAATTGGTACCATGTACCAGACAGGAACGGGTTTTCCACCCTGTTTTCCTGGTTTAAAAGTTGGAAGTGTGTTAACAACCCTGATTGCTTCTTTATCGAGTTCGGCGTCAACGCCCTTCAGAATGCTTACCTGGTTTACACCGCCTTTAGATGTAACACAGAACCTAACGACTACTCTACCCTGGATATTGTTTTCTTTAGCAACTTCAGGATATTGGGTATGTTCTGAAATATACTTCAGAAGTTCAGTTTCCCCACCCGGGAACATAGGCATTTCCTCAACAACAACAAAAGGTGTAGCTTCAGGATCTTCTTCCTGTACCTCTTCTTTAACTGCCTCAACAACTTCAACTACCTCTGCGTCTTTAACTTCCACTTGTGCCTCATCAGCAGTCATAAGTTTCGAAACTTCTTCAGGTTTGATTGAGTCAACAACCACCGGAGGAACATATTTCTGCTGCTGAACAACATCTGCAGGCGGAGGAGGCGGAGGAGGAGGAGGAGCAACCGTTTCATTAGGTGTATCCAGATTCTCCAACTTGATCTCTACCTGTCTTTCAGCTTTTTTTTGTCTGTTTTCCAATGCTTTTGCATTCAGGTAAGGAGTAATGATAGCTGTACTTAATATGATTATTCCAATCACCAATGAAACAAGTAAAGTACGATTGTACTTTTTACGTAGTTTATAAGCTCCATATTCCTTATTCCTGTCTTCAAAGACAATATCGTCAAAGGCAGGAGCTTTCATTTTTTCTTTTGCCATTTTCTTGTAGGTTTACGGTTTATTTCTGCGCTATAGCAGCCGAAGGTGTAATTCCTGCCGCGGTTTCCACCATCTTTTCTTCATACCATGTGATGTCAACTAACATATAAAGGGCGATTCCGCAAATATTCATCTCATCGAGGATATCAACAACATTACCATAATTTGCTCCTTTATAGGCTTTGATAAGAACAATAGGACCGGTATCGTCATCCTTTTTCAATTGTCGTATTGACCCCAGAACAGAATCCTGTGAGATAACCAGTTTTCCTGTAAGGACAAGATCATTGAAATCAGAAATCTTTTTGGCCAGGGTTCTGTTTCTCTCAAGTAGTTTCTGACGGATACCTGTTGCACTAAAATCCGTTTCCGTAAGAGGAGGCAGATTATTATAATCCTCTGCTTTTACCATTCCCGGGTATGTATAAATTTTATTATCGGGACCAAGTACGATGTTCAGAGTACGACTCGCTGAAATCTTGGGAGCCGGAGCGTTTTCCTTCTGCTTTTCAGGGAGAATAATCTCCATGATCTTTGGTTTACTGAAAACTGTGGTAAGCATAAAGAATGTGATCAGCAGACACATCAGGTCAACCATCGGTGTCATGTCAATATGCGGGACGTGCTTCTTCGCTTTTTTCTTCCCGCCTGCCTTTTCCTCTTGAATTATTTCTGCCATATCACTGTTGTATTTCTGCGATGTTTATTTTAGCTGCTTCAAGACTTGTGATCAGGTTGAACTGTCTCACATTCTTTTCCTGCAGAATATCAAGGACCTTTTTAACTGTCGGATAACCGGTTTTCGAATCCCCTTTAATACATGTCTGTACATTCGGATTTACCTGACGGGTAAAGAGAATCCATAATGCGAGCTGATTATCAGTTGAATCAATCGGAATTCCTGTTTGAAAAACAGTCTTCGCCTTAACGTCTTTAGCTGCTAAAAACTCTTTCATTTTCAGGATTGGAACTCCCATTGATGAAGGGTATTTCTCGAATTCCCTTAACTCAACATCAGTAAATTCAATACTGTATCTCCCGCCCATTAATGCAAGAATCTTTGGTCTGAATTTAAGCAAAGTATCAGGTCCGTTATCAAAATTTATGAATACCCTGCCGTCATTTGAAAGAAGAAGAGTCATTGAATTAAAATCAGGCGTAGGTTTTTCTGATATTGAATTAGGCGTATCAACAGGAGCCGGATCCGTTGGTCTCATAGTGGCGGTCAACATAAGGAATGTCAACACAACACAGAACGTGTCAACCATCGGCGTCATGTCGATATGGGGCGACTTTGTTGGTAATTTAATCTTTGGCATTGTAGTTTTTTATTAATTGATTTGAACCAAAAGATAAATTTATAATTATTTGCTTTTCAGTGATGCAGCAAAAGTCTGTGTCAGACTGAAACCTGCTTCATCAATTTTAAATGTATAAGAGTCAATTGTTGAAGAGAAATAGTTGAATGCAATAATTGCTAAGGTAGATCCTGTGATACCGAAAGCTGTATTAACAAGAGCCTCAGAAATACCGGTTGCAAGAGCCAGGGCATCTGGAGCACCAGCCTGAGCCAGAGCACCGAATGCACGGATCATACCGAGTACTGTACCAATAAGACCGATCAACACTGCAATTGATGCAAGTGTTGAGAAGATAACCATGTTCTTTGACAACATCGGTAGCTCAAGAGCTGTCGCTTCTTCAAAAGATTTCTGAATTGACATGATCTTCTGGTCTCTTTCAAGTTCTTTGTCATTCTGAAGGTCACGATAACGCATCAGACCGGCTTTCATTACATTGGCAAGCGAACCTTTTTGCTTGTCGCATGCTTCCATAGCTTCTTCAATTTTATCTTGTGAAAGAAGATCCTGAAGCTGGCGGACAAATGTGTTTAACCTGCCTTTTCCTTTTGCTCTTGAAAGGGTAATGGCCCTTTCAAAAATAAAAATGATAAGAGTTAAAACACATGTCATCAGAATAGGAACAATAAAACCACCTTTATAGATGATTCCAAGATAGTTACCTTCCAGCGGTTGTCCTTTCGGATTGCCACCTTCGAAATTTGCAGAATCACCCATAATTTGTTTGAACAAAATATAGGAAACTATTAAAGCTATTAAAATAGCACTTGTTGCAAAAACATTCTGCAACACATCTTTGAACGAACTTCCTTGTTTACTCATTTTTTATCGATTTGTTTAGGTTTAAAATTTTACGATTTGCAAATATATATTATGAATTGTTTTTTTCCAATAGAGTAAAGAATAATGTTAAACTTTTAATATAGTTTAGAACAATTCTCTAAACCAGAAGACCGTTACTACATCATTATACCCCATCACTTTAATTGTTTAAATTATACTCAATTTTGTTAATAACAACTTTATTGTAGCAATGTAACATTATAAATCCTTGATTTTGTAATTGGTATCTCTTGAGACTTGTATCCTTTAGCACTGATAATAAGGACTTCTGAACCCTGGGGAATCTCAAATTTAAATACACCTTTGGTGTTTGACATCATTTCAGCAGCTGTATCTTTTACACGAATAGATGCATAAGGAATTATCGCACCTGCAGAATTCTTAATTACACCTTTAATTTCATTTGGATTAATACCTTTCTTAATCGATGCTTCGAATTCACGGATATAATTCAATTGACTTTTTGCCGATGAATTCATTGGGTCCATTGCCAGAATTTTATTGTAAGCTTCCGCTGCTCTTGACAGATAAGGAAGTCTTCCTTCATTGGTCTTTTCACCTGAGGTTGATCGTAATTCAACTGAACCTATCCCGTTATATCCCCTTATCTTGTACTCCTTGTTATTGGGATTCAGATTAATCATCCTGTTATAATATCCTTTCGATTTAATAAAATTATCATTCATCATATGGTAATAACTGAGGTAACCGAAAGCATCCATCATTGCAGCATAATTTTTGACTGAATCAACCTTTGCAACATCAATAAGTTTTTCAAATTTTGGTTTTGCAAGTCCCCGTTTAGTGTCAGGATCCATTTTGGAATACGTATTGGCAATCCAAAGATATGCAGGTACGTAATTGGGCGATTTAATAGTTACAGCATTAAATACCGAATCGGCAGTTTTAAATTTCTCTCCGTTGTAATATGCCCTTCCAATGCGCATAAGGTCATCAGTATTATCCTTAGTTGGGTCAATCAGTTTAGCCCATGTCCTTGCAGCACCTTCATATCTTTTGTAGTTGTAGTAATTAATTGCAATTTCATTAAGAAGGTTTTTATCTCCAGGTTTATAGTTCAGTACCTTTGCATATTCCCCAAATCCCCTGTCAATCTCAGCATCAGCTTTTGCAACATCTTTTTCCAGGTTTGCTACCATATTGGTAAGTTCATCCAGTCCAATCTTAATCTTTGCTTTTTCAGAAGCAGTTGCAGTCGATGCATATTTTGATTTTTCTTTTTCAAGCTGTGATTTAAGAGTGTTGAGTTCTTCGACCATCTTAGGATAATCCTGGTTCTTTTTAAGAAGGATCCTGGCCATATAATAATAGTCTTTCCATAGTATCCTTTCCGGTGCAACTGTTTTAAAAAGTGTCTCCATATAAGCCAGAGCTTTATCATAATCGGGTGGATTCTTCTCGTAACATGAATAGCCGGCTATACGGTTCATATAGGTTCTGGACTTATCAACAGCAAAGATCTCTTCAACATTCTTAATTACTCCGTCATAATCCTTTGAATAAAAAAGGGCGTTAACATACCTGGTCTTTGCCGGAATATTACCTGCTGTAAGATCAAGATATTTTTTAAAATACTCTTTTGATTGGTCAAACCTTCCTGCAGATGAATATAATTGTCCAAGTTCACGGTATGCGGGAGCGTAATTAGCGTTAAGCTTTATTGCTTCTTCAAAATAAGGAATTGCAACCTGAAGTGCTTTCCCTTTAACATAGATGTTACCGATTTTCATGTTTGCTGTAGGTGACTGTGGATCTGCAAACTGAGCCTGATTATAATAGGATATTGCCTTGGAACCGTCATTGATAGTTATATAAATATCACCGGCAATTAAATAGACATCCCTGTTTTTGTTATCAATTTTAATTGCTTCCCTGATGAGTGGCAATGCTAAAGAGGTATCAACCTCCCCATCCTTTATATATGATTCAGCAATTTTTGCCAGTGTATATGCATAATCTTTGGCAGGAGGCACTATCTTTTTGAGATTTTTGTAGGGCAGGAGAAAACTCTTTGCTTTTGCACGCATCTCAGCAGCGGTCTTGTCGTCTCCAATATAGTAGGCTACTTTAGCGAGCCCGATATAGTTGAGTGGATCATTGGAATTTGCCTCAACACCTTTCTGATAAATCTCTTTGGCCGATTTTGCTGCAACAGTCAATGAATTAGAGATGGTATCGGCAAAATAATCAGCAAGGTAATTCTCCCCAAGAAAGAAATAATTTTTGCTGTTTGCTGGCTCTTTCTGGATTAGTTGCTGGAACATAGCTTCAGCTTTATCATATTGCTCGCTTCTGGTCAGAAGCGTAGCAGAATTTAGATCCTGCGCCTGAATGTTAACTGCAAAAACTGTCAACAAAACTGCAAGTAAAACTGCTGGTCTTAAAATTACACGTTTCATAGCTATCATTATTTGATGTCAATATAGTATTAATTTCTGATTTCTAACTTCTTACTGCCTACTGCTTTTTAATCTGCACCAACCTTATCGGCATCGTTGCCGGTACGAGTCCCGATTTAAGAACAATCCGCTGTCCCTGTTCTGCACATGCCCAGTTTATGAAACCGGAACCTAATCCTGCAAATGTCTCCCTCGAAATAAGATAGATCTCCCTAACAAAAGGATATGATTTGTCATAAATAAAACCCTGATAGGGGCGATAATAGCTGCCATCATTAATATATTGCTGTGAAACAGCTACTACATTGATCTTATTGATAAAACTCATGCTGAGCGAATCATCCTTATCACTTATCCAGTTAACGCTTACAATCCCAAGAGCATCAGGATTCCTGGAAACAAAATCAATAACTTCCGGATTACTGTTGACAGCAAAGAAATTTCCGGAAAGCGAGTCTTTTATCTCAAAAAGTTCTTTAAAATATCTGATATTCCCCGACTTTGTATTATCAAAAATAATACGAATGTCACCAAGCTTCGATTTTGGATTGACCTCTTTCCAGTTGCTTATCTTCCCAAGAAAAATATCTCTGATTGTATTATATTTCAACAGTGTGTCCTTATTTTCCCTATTTGTAACTAATGCCAGTGCATCATAGGCAAATGTTGTTGTTCGGGCTATTATTTGAGTGTCACGAAGGTATTGTATCTGGTAATCAGTAAGTTTTTTGCTTGTACAAATAACCTTGACGGAATCATTCATGAAATCATTTATTACATCATACTCCGGCTTATACTCGGGTTTAATTTTTGCATTATTGTATAAATGAGTGAATGTAAATACTTCAGTATCAATAAGAGGTTGGAAAGATTCATCGGCCGAAATCTTAATATTCCCCCTTGTTGGAGTTTCATTCAGGCCCGATTTACTTCCGCCGGTACACGAAACCATAAAAAGCAGTAATCCTATTAAAGGATAACTCAGGGATGAGATTAAGGTATGACTGATATGTTTGTCCACTACATTACAGGTCGTGAAATATTTCTTCTGGCACGCAATAATAATAAAATTTTGAATAACTGATACTCTGTTCATCTTCTTAAAATTTTGTAAAGGTTTAATTATTTTCCACAAGAGTCACTGCAAAGTGTATGCCAAGGCTGATGTGAAAAATGAATAATCTCTTCATACTATATATTTTAGTATTAAGAAAGATTTAATCCTTGTCCTTATCTTTTGTAAAGAAAACCTCAACGATTTTAACATATGCTCTATACGCCCTGTACAAGCCATAAAAGATAAAAGCTGATCCTATTATGACTCGCACAGCCTTGTCAATATAACTCAGATCAGTAAAGAATATCAGAAAAGAGCCAACTCCCAGATAAAAAAACACCATGAAAATTGAGAAAATGGTTATCACCTGTTGCATTAATCTGTTTTCATTCATGCTAAAATAATTTTGGTACCAAATAAACAAAAAATCAATTTATAATCAAAAAAATAATTTTCTAAATGCAATATAAAAATGGACCAAACAGAGTGTTATTGTCTAAATAGCAAGGAGTTGTCGCCATAGCTTAAAAACCTGAAATCATTTTCAAGAGCAAACGCGTAAATTTTTTTCCACTTTATTCCTGTCCATGCTGATATAAGAAGAAGCAGAGTACTTCGTGGCTGATGAAAGTTGGTGATCATACCATTTATCATTTTGAAATCATAGCCTGGGATAATTATAATACTTGTCGAAGCATGTAAATACGATAAATTACGCTCTCTCAGATGGTTCAATAAAGCTTCCATTGATTCCTTTATAGTAACAGTTGTCTCCATGTCATATGCTTCCCATTGTCCTAATGAAAGATCAGACCTGCAATCTAATGGATCACTTATTATTTTTACTCCCAACCAGTACAGACTCTCAAGTGTTCTGACAGATGTTGTACCTACCGGAATGATTTTTCCCTGGTTTTCAAGAAGCAATTCAATTGTCTTCGCCGTGACAAAGAAATGCTCACAATGCATTTCATGGCTGGAAATGTTTGTAGATTTTACCGGCTGAAAGGTCCCTGCACCAACATGTAGAGTTACTTCAACGGACTTAATTCCCTTTTTATCAAGCTTTTTAAACACATTGTTTGTGAAATGCAATCCGGCTGTTGGTGATGCAACAGACCCTTTAATGCTGGAGTAAACTGTCTGGTACCTGATAATGTCTTCTGCTTCATCCTCTCTATTAATGTAAGGTGGGAGAGGAATATGACCTGTTGCTTCAATTACCTCGCCAAAACTTAAGCCAGGACAGTTCCAGGTAAACAGTATCCGCCATGCATTGCCTTCAGGTTGAAGTTTTTCTGCTGTCAGTTCATATTCCTTTCCAGAAAAAACAAAAGATGTCATAATTTTTCCACACTTCCACTTCTTAAGGTTTCCTATTATACATTTCCATTCAACAGGCTCTCCCGAACTAAATGATAATTCATATTCAAAAGGTGAAAGAGGCTCCAGGCAGAAGACTTCAATAGCAGCTCCGGTCTCTTTGCGAAAAAGAATACGGGCTCTTATAACGCGGGTATTGTTGAAAACCAGGATGGAATCTGAGGGCAGATAATCATCGATGTTCCTGAAAATGTCTTTAGAAATTTTGTTCTCTTTATAAATAAGGAGTTGCGACATATCTCTTTCATTAACAGGATACTGAGCAATCCTTTCTGAAGGAAGGTCATAATAATAATCGTTAAATTCAATATCTTTCATATACCCTTTTGTCTTTTTCCTTTTACCCTTTTTTTAAAACCCACCCCTTGCCCCCCGACAAGTCGGGGCAGGTTCTCCCAGGAGGGGATCTTTAACGAGTTACTTTTATCTTTTTACTTTTGTCTTTTGTCTTGTTTATATTTATGCAAAGATAACTATTATTTTAGTTAACAACTAATTTGCAGTAAATTATTACCTTTACATCGCAGCAGGCTGTTCCATCGCCATGCCAAAAGCGTGGAGGAAAGTCCGGGCAACACAGAGCACCATACTTCTTAACGGGAAGATATCTGCAAGGGTATAGTAGTGTAACAGAAAATAACCGTCATGCTTATGGCGTGATAAGGGTGAAAAGGTGAGGTAAGAGCTTACCGGTCCTGGTGGCAACATCCGGAGCCGTACACCTTATGAGTTGAAAGACCATGTATACCGGCGAATAGGGCTGCTCGTCCGATGCCGGGGGGTGGGTCGTAGGAGCACGGTAGCGATACCGGGCCTAGATAAATGATGGAAACCGGTTTTAATTTCTTTCGCAGAAACCAAAACCGTACAGAATCCGGCTTACAGGCCAGCTGCTTAAAATAAAAGACGGGCAATTTGCCCGCCTTTTATTTTATTAATTTATTATTAATCAGATAGTTTTTAAGTCCCGCTTTGCGGGATTTGGGGGTGAAATTATTTGACTTTAAAAACGCTGTCTTCCATCGGGATATTTACCTCTATTTTATCAAAGGTAATTACTGCAGCCTCCATACCATTTGCCATAGCTGTTGTTTTCTTTGGCATAACAACACCGTCAATATCAACATAATCAGTCATGTATGAATCGACATTCATTGAAGTGCCCATCTGATCAACAGTAACGCTGGTTTTTACTAGCATATAAGATTCTTTATCAAGGAACATGTAAATGGGACTGCTTCCCACATTAGCTTTTAATTTAAATGCAGGTTTATCATTCACATTTTCCTGCCCTTCAAGAGTGAGTTGCCCGTTTTTAAAATAATTAAACAATTCATTTCTGAAAGCATTGTTTTTTTGGACCTGTGTCAGCTGATCACCTGTTAATTCTACAGGATCACTGGAACCCATCATCGGATTTATCATATAACCCTTTTCGCCATCAAATACTGATACCATATCCTGTCCGTTGAAACTGTATGTAACCTTAATTTTATCCGGATTTTTCATAAACATTACCATCGGCATTTCCATACCCATAGCGGACATCTTGCCAGAGATCTTAATAGAAGTTACACCGGAGAGTTTGTCAGATTTCATGGCAACAGAATAGTTCTTTACTATTTCTTCCAGCGACTGAGCATTGATGACAGCGACTGCAATGAGTCCTGTCAAAAGGAATACGAGTTTTTTCATGTTATTGGTTTTAAAATTTAAAATAATTAAAAGGAATTTATTGTTTTTCTTAATGCAACGAGTTTTTTTAATAGATTATCCATTTCAGAAAGCTTCAGCATATTTGCTCCATCCGATTTGGCGGCTGCCGGGTTGGGATGAGTTTCAATGAAGATACCATCGGCTCCTACACTGATCGCTGCTTTGCCAATTGTTTCTATCATCTCCGGTCTGCCTCCGGTTACTCCGTCTTCCTGGTTAGGTTGTTGCAGCGAATGGGTAATATCCATTATTACAGGAACCCCTATATCCTTCATTATCGGAACATTTCTGAAGTCAACTACTATATCCCGGTAACCAAACATATTACCTCTGTCTGTTAGCATAATATTGCTGTTTCCTGATTCCCTGACCTTCTCTACTGCAAACCTCATGGATGATCCGGATAAAAACTGACCTTTCTTGATATTGACCCATTTTCCCGTTTTGGCAGCAGCAACAAGCAGATCAGTCTGTCTGCATAAAAAGGCTGGTATCTGTAGAATATCAACATAATCGGCAGCAACCTCAGCTTCATCCGGGTTATGAATATCGGTAACAACCGGAACAGAATACCTCTTCCGGACTTCTGCAAGTATCTTAAGTGCGTTAATATCACCAATCCCTGAAAATGAATCGCCCCTGGACCTGTTCGCTTTCCTGTAGGATGATTTGAAAACAAAAGGAAGCTGGTATTTTTCAGATAGTTTCTTCAGATGTTCAGCTGTTTCAAACACAACCTCTTCACTTTCAACCACACAAGGTCCTGCAATTAAAAGAAAATTGCCAGATTCACTGAATTTTAGTCCGGGAATATTTAATACAACATTTGACATATCAAAACAAAGTTAAAAAAATATTTAATAAAATGAATGCTGTTTTTATTTTCTCTGTGTAACTCTGTGCTCCTCAGTGTCCCTCTGTAACAGTTCTTTTTTTTTGCACAGAGAGACACAGACCTGCCTGCCGGCAGGCAGGGAATACACAGAGAACCACAGAATTATTTCTTGTCGTAGTTATAAATATCTTTCCACATAACAGAAAGTTTCTTTCTGATCTCTTCTTCTTTCGAATTGACTCCCGGATCATAGAAAACAGTACCTTTCAGTTCATCCGGAAGAAAATTATCGGGAACAAAATTTCCTGAATAGCTATGAGCGTATTTGTATTCTTTACCATAACCCAGATT
Organism: Bacteroidota bacterium; assembly: GCA_037143835.1. Classification (GTDB taxonomy): domain Bacteria; phylum Bacteroidota; class Bacteroidia; order Bacteroidales; family VadinHA17; genus LD21. Next base: position 10,647 of record JBAWXY010000025.1, on the reverse strand, counting down.
CTTCATAAGTTTTGTAGGAGCATTTCTTATATGCAATGGGACAGGGAGAGCTCCTTCGTTTTTAACCATACCAATAGCATCATCAATTGCCATATATGAGGAATTGCTTTTTTGAGAAGTTGCCAGATAAATTGCTGCCTCAGATAGAATAATTCTTGATTCCGGCCATCCGATTACATTGACAGCTTCAAAACAAGCCTGAGCCAGCAATAAGGCATTTGGGTTGGCAAGACCAATATCCTCAGCAGCGAGTATCAGCATACGTCTTGCAATAAATTTTGGGTCTTCACCTCCTTCAACCATGCGGGCCAGCCAGTAAACAGCAGCATTAGGATCGCTTCCCCTGAGTGATTTTATAAAAGCAGATATAATATCATAATGCTGTTCTCCATTTTTATCGTAAAGAGCAAGATTCTTCTGAACATGTTTCAAAACCTTTTCATTATTAATAATGATTTTTTCAGAAGATCCTTCATAAGCTTCTGAACTCACAACCAGTTCAAGAGCATTGTACAGTTTTCTTGCATCGCCGCCTGAGACACGAATAATAGCCTCATGTTCTTCAATTTCTATATCGTAAGCGGCAAGGTAACTATCCTTTTTTAATGCTTTATTCAATAGTTCAACCAATTCGTCTTCTGTCAGAGGTTTCATTATATATACCTGACATCGCGAAAGGAGTGGGGATATAACCTCAAAAGAAGGATTCTCGGTGGTTGCCCCGATCAGTGTTATTATTCCCTGTTCAACAGCACTTAAGAGTGAATCCTGCTGTGATTTATTAAAACGGTGAATCTCATCAATGAATAAGATAGGATTTGGCTGGTTAAAAAACTGCTGTTTTTTTGCTTTTTCAATTGTCTCTCGTACATCCTTAACTCCCGAATGTACAGCACTTAGGTGAAAGAAAGGCCTTTTCAGAGTATTAGCTATTATCCCTGCAAGAGTGGTCTTGCCCACTCCGGGAGGGCCCCATAAAATGAACGATGGGATATTTCCCGATTCAATAACCTTTCTTAAAACTGCATTCTTGCCGACGAGATGCTCCTGCCCACAGAACTCTCCAAGTTCTTTTGGTCTCAGCCTTTCAGCAAGTGGTTGATTTGCCAGCATAGTTAATAGTTTGTGTAAAGGTAATGAAAATCTCCTCTTTATTTCTTCAGTGCATTGTAAAGAACCACAGCCGGATGTAACGCAACACGTCCGGTACCATCCTTAATATGATGTCTGCAACTTGTCCCGGGAGCAGTTATTATTGTACTTTCATCGCATTTCCTGATTTCCGGGAATAATACAAGTTCTCCTATTTTGTTGGATAAATCAAAATGTTCCTTTTCATAGCCAAACGATCCGGCCATTCCACAGCAGCCTGATGGGATTTCCGTAACAGAAAAATTTACCGGTATCGAGAGCATTTCTATTGTACTTGCAGAGGAGGCAATTGCCTTCTGCTGGCAATGGGCATGCAATAGAATCCTGGTCTTCTCTTCCACGAATAAATTACGATTAATTCTTCCCGATCTGAATTCCCTTGCGATAAACTCATCAACCATAAAACTGTTGCTTGCAATCTTTTCTGCAGATCCCTTTAAATCAATTCCGGCTAACTCCGGATATTCGTCCCTGAAACCCAGAATTGCAGAAGGCTCAATACCAACTAATGGGAGTTCATCGCTGATAATACCTGATAAAGCCTGAATATTCTTTCTTATTGTCATCTGTGCTCTCCTTACGAAACCTTTGGAGATGTAAGTCCTTGCACTTACTTTATGTTCAACTACGACCACTTTATAACTTAATGAGGTTAATAGCCTTATTACAGTTATGCCAATTTCTGTATCGTTGTAATTGGTGAATTCATCAACAAAGAGGCATACCGAGCTTTTTGGATTCTCAGGATTAATTTCTGCAAGATTTTTCCTGATCCATTTTTTCAGAGTAGTCCTATATATTAATGGTATGGATCTTTGTGAAGCAAACCCGGTTGCTTTTTTCAGAATACCGGCTGTAATCTTGTTCTTCAGAAAAAAATTATAAACTGAAGGAGCGACTGAACCTATATGATTAATAGCTGATATATAGGCAATTAATCTTGTTCTCAATGGTATTCCATGCCTGTCGTGCCAATGCTGAAGAAATTCCGATTTGATCTTAGCTATATCGACACCGGAAGGACATTCCGATTTGCATCCTTTACATGCCAGACACAGATCAAGGACCTCATAAATCTCCCTGTGATTCCAGGGATCATCATCTTTGCTAAGAAATTCACGTATTATATTAGCTCTTGCCCTTGTACTTTTTTCTTCATCACCGGTTGCCATAAAACTCGGACACATGATGCCTCCGATAATGTTCGATTTACGACAGTCTGCTGACCCATTGCATCTTTCTGCTGCTCTTATTATTCCATCACTTGATGAAAAATCATAAATTGTGTCAATCTCATGTGTTGGTTTACCAGGGATGTACCTAAGACAGGTATTCATCGGCGGGGTATTGGTGATCTTTCCCGGGTTTAAAATATCTTCCGGATCCCAGATTTTTTTTACCTCCTTAAGAAGATTATAGTTATGCTCTCCAAGCATCAATGATATGAATTCGCCTCTTAACCTCCCATCACCATGTTCTCCGCTCAGCGAACCTTTATATTTCTTTACAAGCTTTGCTGTCTCAAGGCCGATGGTTCTGAAAAGCCCGACATCCTCCGGATCCTTAAGGTTAAGTATTGGCCTGATGTGAAGCTCCCCTGTACCGATATGGGCATGGAATACCGCATCTTTGCCATAACCAGCCAGCATCTTCTCGATCTCGTCAATGTATTCCGGTAACTGTTTAACATTTATTGCAGTATCTTCAATAAGCGTAACAGGTTTGGGATCTCCTTTCATGTTCGCAAGAACACCAAGACCAGCTTTCCGCAAATCCCATACTTTCGATATATCTTTTCCTTTTACAATAGGATAGGAGTATCCGTAACCTGCCGACTTTAAATCCTTGATCATATCAGCAGCCAGAGCGTCTATTTCTTCCGGATTGTCCCTGACAAATTCGACAATGACGATTGCTCCCGGGCTTCCTTCAAGAAAAAAGCGGTTGTTTCTTTGACTTATATTATCTTCAGTAAGTTCAAGGATCCTGTTATCCATCATTTCAACAGCCGAAGGCTTATGTTTTAATGCTATAAGATTTGCTCTGAATGCGTCATTCCTTTTCTTGAGGTGAATGCATACAAGTGCTTTATATACAGGAGGTAAAGGAACTATATTTAGTTTAATTTCAGTTGTAACAGCAAGGGTACCTTCAGAACCCGCAAGCAACTTGCAGAAATTAAATTTTCTGTTCGATTTTTCATCAAAAATTTCACAATCCATAAGCAGGTCCAGAGCATACCCGGTGTTTCTCCTTGGTATTTTCGGATCGGGGTAACCCTCTCTGATACGCTCTTTGTTTAACTGATCATCAAGAACCTTTTTGATGTTTCTATAGATATCTCCCTCAAGGTTATTCAGATTGCATTTAGTGTTGAAAGTCTCATTATCCACCGGACCAAAAATTGCCTCGCTGCCATCACTTAAAAGAGTTTTTAACTCTATTGTATGATCCCGTGTCGATCCATAAATGATAGAATGTGAGCCACATGCATTGTTGCCTACCATTCCTCCGATGTTGCACCTGTTCGAAGTTGACGTTTCGGGGCCAAAAAACAGACCTTTTTCTTTAAGTTTCAGATTCAGTTCATCAAGAACCACCCCGGGTTCGACCCTTACCCACATCTCCTCTATGTTTATCTCAAGTATTTTATTCATATATCTCGAGATATCGACAATAATTCCTGAACTAACTACCTGGCCAGCAAGCGATGTGCCTCCTGCCCTGATCGTTACATTGGATTTTTCTTTCGCAGCAAATAATAAAATTTTCCTGATATCAGATACTCCCTTTGGCCAGGCAACAGCTACCGGTTCCTCTTTATAAACAGAAGCATCGGTGGAATAAATAGTCGTAGTGATTTTATCGTGCCTGAGGTCGCCATCAAGGCTTTCACCAAGTGTATCTATCCGGGAAATAAAAGTATCCATTCAACAGGGTAATTTAGAACCGCTAATTTAGGAAAATGATTTAATCATGGTTTGATCTATGAATTTTTAGTCAGATTATTTCTGGTAAAAGCGATAATACTGATATTAATCATGTATTTGAAAATTGTTTAATCGAACTTTTTTTTCGTACATTTATGGAAAAATTTCGAACTTATTAATAGATTGATACACAATGGAATTATTAGATCGCATCAAACAAAATGCCAAGAAACATAATAAGCGTATTGTGCTTCCCGAAGGATATGAAGAAAGAACAATTAAAGCAGCTGACATAGCTATAAAAGAAGAACTCGCTCAAATAATTTTAATCGGAGATCCGGCAGAGATTAATTCACATGCCGCAAAGTTGGGATTAAAGAACATTTCAAAAGCTACAATTATTAATCCAAAATCGCATGGGAAAAGGGATCATTATATTGACATGATGGTCGAACTCAGGAAAAATAAAGGAATGACCAGAGAAGAAGCATCAAAGCTGATAGAAGACCCTCTTTACCTGGGTGTGCTGATGGTTAAAAACGGAGATGCAGATGGTGAGGTTTCAGGTGCAGATCATTCCACTGGTGACGTACTACGGCCTGCTTTCCATTATATTAAAACAGCACCCGGGATTTCAGTAGTTTCCGGAGCATTTATTATGATCCTTCCTGATAAAAATTTTGGAGAAAACGGTGTCATAATATTTGCCGATGGTGCAGTACACCCAAATCCAAACGAAAAAGAACTTGCTGAAATAGCTGTTGCAACTGCGCACACTGCAAAAGCAATTGCAGGATTTGAACCAAGAATTGCAATGCTCAGCTTTTCGACAAAAGGAAGTGCTAAACATGAATTAGTTGATAAAGTGGTCAATGCTACAAGAATTGCAAAAGAGATGGCCCCAGAGCTTCAGATAGATGGCGAATTGCAGGTGGATGCCGCTCTTATTGAGGCAATTGGTAAAAGCAAGGCGCCTGGCAGTACTATTGCCGGCAAAGCTAATATCCTTATTTTTCCTGATCTGAATTCAGGTAATATCGCTTATAAGCTTGTTCAAAGACTTGCTCACGCCGAGGCCATCGGACCTGTTTTGCAGGGAATGGCTGCCCCGATAAACGATTTGTCACGTGGGTGTTCAGTAAACGATATAGTCAGCATGATAGCAATAACATCACTCCAGGCTGCCGGAATAAAAAAATAATTAATTCCTATATAAAGATCACATGTCTCATAAGATGAAAAAACAGTAATAAATTATATTAGTTATGTTAGGAAGCATTGAAAAACTGGAAGATTATGGATTAGGTCAGGATACCAAACCAAAAACCCTGTTTTCACTCGTTGGAATAGTTGGAGCAGGATCAGTTGGACAGAATATAGCACGAATGGTAAGTTCCAAAGGATTGGATGTGATATTTTTGGATGTTAGTCAACAGAAGATAGACCAGGCTTATGTCGAACTGGCAAAGGAACTTGACCGTATGATTGAACGATGGGGAATGACCAATTCCGAAAAACTGGGAATATTATCACGAATAAAGGGGACAACCGAATATAGAAGATTCAAGGGATGCGATATAGTAATCGAAGCAGTCAAGTCCTCAACCCGGGAAGATAGCCACGATATCCGCATGCAAATCTTAAAAAATATTGAACTTCATGTTGACAGAGACACTATAATAGCTACAAACTCCTCGACGCAGGTCATAACTGAGCTTACTGCCGATCTTACCTATAAAGATCGTTGTGTAAGCTTCCATTTTCTTACTCCTGAAGCTGATGCGAGGGTTGTTGAAATTGTAAAAGGTCTTTATACTTCCCAGACTGCTTATGAAAACACTATTAAATTTGCTAATCTGATAGGTAAAAAGGTTATTCCGGTAAAAGAATCTCCTGGCATTATTAGCACACGCCTTTTTGTTCCACTGATCAATGAAGCTTGTGAAATATTAATGGAAGGTGTTGGAAAAATGGAAGATATCGATTTAACTATGAAAGTTGGATTTGGTCTTCCTTTGGGTCCTTTTGAAATGGCAGATAAAATCGGATTGGATAAAATACTCAGGTGGTGTGAAAACCTGTATGATGAATTTGGAGATTTGAAATACAAATCTTCACCTTTACTTAAAAAACTCGTCAGGGCGAACCAGTGGGGAAGACGTACCGGCAGAGGATTTTATGAATATAATAAAGATGGTGTGAAAATTAATAAAAATAATTTTTTAGAGTACTAAGCAAAAATATTCACCTGCCTTAAAATATTAATAATAAGGCACATGAGTGTTATCAGGTAATTACAAAATAAAATAATCTATAAATGAAAATATTAGTTCTTAACTGTGGAAGTTCTTCAATAAAATATCAACTTATTGATATGAAATCCAATATTGTTCTGGCGAAGGGGATCGTTGAAAAAATAGGATTGAAAGGATCGTTTTTAAAAAATGAAAGATTTGATGGCGATAAAGTAAAACTTGAGGGTGAAATACTTGATCATCAAAGCGGTATTGAATATATTCTTGGCATGATGATAAGTAAAAAAAGGGGAGTAATTAAAGAATTGAATGAAATTGATGCCATCGGCCACCGCGTTGTTCATGGGGGTGAAACTTTCAAAGGAAGTTGTTATCTCGATGATATTACTATTAAAGGAATTGAAGATTGCTCTGACCTTGCTCCACTTCATAATCCGGCAAACCTTAAGGGAATTTATGCTATGAAGATGCTGCTCCCTGCAGTGCCACAGGTTGGGGTTTTTGATACCTCTTTTCATCAGACAATGCCTGACTATTCATTCATGTATGCCCTGCCTTATTCTTTATATAAAAAATATGGGATCAGGCGTTATGGCTTTCATGGAACAAGTCACGGTTATGTGGCCAAAAAAGCATGCGAAATTTTGAATGTAGATTATAATACTCAAAAAATTATTACTTGTCATTTAGGCAATGGTGCGTCAATTACAGCTATCAAAAACGGTAAATCAATGGATACGTCAATGGGGCTGACACCTGTTGAAGGTCTTATTATGGGTACCAGGTCAGGGGACATTGATGCCGGGGTACTTACATTGATTATGGAAAAGGAAGAAATAGATTATTCTTCCCTGAATACACTGTTAAATAAACATAGCGGCATATTAGGAATCTCGGGGATATCTTCCGACATGAGAGAGGTTGAATCAGCTGCTGCAGAGGGTGATGAGCGTGCTGCCCTGTCACTTAAAATGTATAATTATCGTGTTAAAAAATATATCGGGGCTTATGCTGCAGCTATGGGTGGAGTCGATATTCTTATATTTACCGGGGGAATAGGAGAGAACGGGTCAGAGACACGGGAGAATATCTGTAAAGACCTTGAGTTTCTTGGTATTGAATTCGATAAACAAATAAATGATGGAGCCCGTGGCAGGGAATTGATTATAAGTAAGAAAGAATCACGTGTTACTGTAATGATTGTCCCGACAAATGAAGAATTTGTTATTGCATCAGATGCCCGCGATATCGTAGAGCATCGTACAGTTTAAAAACTTACAATAAAATTGTAATTCAATGGTGTTAAAGAACCTAAATGACCTGAAACGTATCGTTGAAGGAGGACCCAGGAAAAAGCTTGTTCTGGCAGCTGCACAGGATCAACATTCATTGGGCGCTGTTGTCAGAGCTTGGAAAGATAATATTATTGAACCAATTTTTATTGGTGATAAAGATGGAATACAGAATATTTGCGCATCAAATAATTACGATATCACTGGTCTCCGGATAATTCACGAACCCGACACGGAAATGTCAGTTGAAATGGCTGTAAGAATGGCCAGCAGCAAACAGGCCGATATTTTAATGAAGGGAATGGTTGGATCCTCAATCCTGCTTAAATGCGTACTTAATAAGGAATGGGGATTGAGAACAGGTAATTTGCTCTCCCATTTTGCTCTTTTCGAGGTTGATACATATCATAAAGTGATCGCTGTTACCGACGTAGCTATGAATATTGCTCCAAACCTGCAGGAAAAGATAGCTATTGTCAACAATTCAGTTGCATGCCTGAACAGACTTGGGTATATTATGCCAAAAGTTGCAGTTTTGGGTGCTGTTGAAATGGTCAACGAGAATATGGAAGCTACCCTCCATGCCGCCCTGCTGTCAAAAATGAATCAGCGCGATCAGATAAAAAATTGTATTATCGACGGTCCTCTTGCGTTCGATAATGCCATCAGCCTGGAGAGTGCTCAGCATAAAGGAATCAGAAGTGAGGTTGCCGGCGATACTGATCTATTATTGATGCCTGACATTGAAGTTGGAAATGTTTTATATAAATCACTTGTTTTCTTTGCAAAAGCTAAAGTTGCTTCAATAATACTTGGAGCCATGGTCCCAATCGTCCTGACATCAAGATCCGATTCAGAACAGGCAAAATACGATAGTATACTCCTGTCTGCAGCAGCATGTAAATAATAAGATTATGATCAAAACCCTTGACCAGATGGAGGAAAAGGTGCTGGCGCTAAAAAAGAAGCACCGGGTTGCTGTCGCATGGGCACAGGACATTAATACTATCGGAGCTATTCATAAGGCTGTTGTAAAAGGATTTGTTGAAGCTATATTGATTGGAAAATCAGCTGAAATCCATAAAACCTGCAAAGCTGAAGGCATTGATGAAAAACTATTCAGCATCATTAACGCAGATAATGAAAATAAAGCCTCTCAGGAAGCTGTCAGGTTAGCAAAAAATGGTGAGGCCGATATTGTAATGAAAGGCCTGGTAGGAACTGATAAGTTTCTCAAGGCTGTAATGGATAAGGAAAACGGATTAATGGTTCCAAACGCAGTCCTGAGCTATGTGGGTGCCATGGAAATACCATCATATCATAAACTTCTGTTTATTACTGATCCGGCTGTAATTCCTTTTCCTGACCTTGATCAGAAGATTGCAATGGCCGGATATGCAATTGAAATGGCACGCAGGTTTGGAGTTGAAAAACCTAAGCTTGCACTAATAGGAGCTTCTGAAAAAATGAGCCGGCATTTTGAAAACTCTGTCGATTACACAATAATGTGCAAGATGGCCGACCGCGATCAGATTAAAAATTGCGTTATGGATGGTCCGCTTGATATCTTCCTTGCATGCGATAAAAAGAGTATTGTAATAAAAGGAGTGGAAACACCAGTTAACGGCGAGGCAGACATCCTGCTCTTTCCTTCACTTGAATCATGCAATCCGTTTTACAAGGGATTAATGCTTTTTGCAAATGGTGAGATGGCAGGACTGATCAGGGGAACAGAAAAACCTGTTATTGTAATGTCAAGAAGCGAAAGTGAGAAATCCAAGTATTACTGCATCGTACTATCATGTCTGATGGCATAATTACATTATTGTCAGATTAATACAACTTATAATTCCATTTTATTTATGGCAAAACGACTAATTCTGGCAATCAATCCAGGATCAACATCCACTAAATTTTCTCTTTACGAAGAAGAAAAATTGATTTTTGAAAAATCACTGAGCCATTTACCTGAAGATCTTTCCGGATTTGATAAAATAACAGATCAGTTTCATTTCAGGAAAGACCTTATAATGAATGAGCTGTCCGGAAGAAAAACAGATTTTGCTGGTATTGCTGCTGTTGTAGGCAGGGGCGGTTTGGTAAAGCCCATAGAGTCAGGTATATACAAGGTTAATCAAAATATGAAGGATGATTTAAAAGCCGGACTTTCAGGTCAGCATGCCAGTAACCTGGGCGGACTTATTGCAGATGATATTGCTTCTTCTTTACCTGAAGCAACTGCATATATTGTTGATCCTGTTGTTGTGGATGAACTTCAATCTATTGCCAGAATATCAGGGCACCCTGAGATTGAAAGGAAATCTATTTTTCATGCCCTTAATCAGAAAGCTGTTGCACGGGTTTATGCCGCATCAATTGGCAGAAAATATGAAGATTTAAGCCTTGTTATTGCCCATATGGGTGGTGGAGTGAGTATCGGAGCACATAAAAACGGCAGGGTGATTGATGTGAATAATGCCCTTAACGGCGATGGTCCTTTTTCTCCTGAACGTTCCGGTGGCTTGCCATCCGGTCAGTTGGTTGATCTTTGCTTCAGTGGAAAATTCTCACATTCTGATCTTAAGTCTATGATTACCGGAAAAGGAGGCATGGTTGCATACCTTGGTACTAATAGCTTTAAGGAGGTTTGTAAAATGGCAGAAAACGGAGACCAGAAAGCTCTGCTGATCAGAAATGCCGCTTCCTACCAGATTGGAAAAGAGATAGGAGCAATGGCCGCTGTTTTAAATGGACATGTGGATGCAATAATCCTGACCGGCGGGATGGCATATCAGGAGGCGAATATCAAGAGCATCAGATCGATGGTTGATTTTATTGCAGATGTCGTTGTCTATCCGGGTGAAGATGAGATGAAAGCACTGGCTTTTAATGGCTTACTTGCCCTGGAAGGGAAAATAGAGATTAAAACCTACTACTGAAAGTGTTGAAGCTGAGTTTATGGATTATTAACGGCCACAGGTATTATTTTCCCGTTAATAAATTTATGCCCTTTTAGAG
>JBAWXY010000024.1:0-21639 GCA_037143835.1 Bacteroidota bacterium | reverse complement strand
TAAAGTTATCAAATTTAAACTTAACCAGTGGTCTTAGTTCCGGGTAGTATTATACGGTATGATGCTTGCCGTTCAGTTTATAATAGGTCAGCTGAATGTGCCTGTCAGCCAGATCATTGGATTCTTCCGCATATCGCAGGATGCAAGAATGAGTCTTGACCGGCTGGCTGAAGTTCATCAAATGGATGATGAGGAACCAAATCCGGAAATGAAAGTACGTAAGCTTCCTGATAAAAAAGATATATATATAAATAACCTTTCCTATCAATATGAAGGTCCGCGCTCCCCGTTTGCCATAAAAGATGCAGACCTTTTCATAGAAGAGAATAAAATAACAGCAATTGTCGGGACAAGCGGCAGCGGAAAAACAACTTTGCTTAAAATGCTACTTGGATTTTACCAACCGGTAAATGGTGAGATTCTTATAGGAGACACCCGTTTGTCGAATCTAAGCCTTAAAGTATGGAGGGAAAAAGTGGGGGCTGTTATGCAGGATGGTTTTTTATTCCCCGATACAATTGCTGCCAATATTGCTCCCGGATCTGAAGAGATCAACGAGGAAAAATTGATTAATGCAGTCGAAATTGCTAACATAAAGGGTTTTATCGAGTCACTTCCTCTAGGATATAACACCAAAATTGGAGCAAATGGTCACGGATTAAGTGAAGGGCAGAAACAACGTCTTCTCATTGCCCGGGTAATTTATAAGAACCCCGATATTATAATCTTCGATGAAGCAACCAATTCTCTTGATGCCAACAATGAAAAAGCCATAGTCGAAAACCTTGCCGGATTCTTTGAGGGTAAGACTGTTATAGTTGTTGCACATAGGCTCAGTACTGTAAAAGATGCTGATAAAATTGTTGTTCTGGACGGTGGCAGGATAATTGAGACAGGTACTCATGAGTCTCTCCTCGTGAAGCGGGGGGCCTATTTTAATCTTGTAAAAAATCAACTTGAACTGGGAAATTAGCAGTGATAGATGAAAGATCGCAAACCCGAAATATTATATTCTGACCCTGTTAAAGAGATTATGGGTAACCCACCAGGGAAAATACTCAGGTGGGGAACTACGGTTCTGTTTTTGGTTTTAGTGTTATTTATTCTTTTTGCCTGGTTAATCAGGTATCCCGATACTATCCCTGCTCCAGTTGAAATTACAACTATAAACCCTCCCGTTACACTTGTTACTAAAATAACAGGGCTTATTAAATATTTGTATGTGAAAGAAAGAGAGAAGGTTACGGCCGGACAATTACTTGCTGTGATGGAGACGACTGCCTCAATGGATGATATTGAATTACTTAAGCAGACAATTGACACCATTAAGAAACCGGAATCATTATCTTCTCAACTGTTGCCAGACTTTTCAAAGCTTGGTGAATTACAAGTTTTTTATGCATCTTTTCTGAAAAACCTTTCAGACCTGAACGATTACAATGTAAATGATTTTTACGGCAGTAAAATCACATCACTTACAGATGAGATAAATGGAATTCAGGAATATATCGGCAGATTAATTGTAAAGGAAAAATTGTATTCTGAAAACCAGAAACTTGAGGCAAAAAAATATAAAAGAGATTCTTCCCTTTACGCAGGTAAGGTAATCCCGGAAAGTGAACTGGAGAGATCATACCAATCGCTTATACGAGTTAATATTGAACTGCAGCAGGTACGTCTTGATCATTCTGCAAAGTCTATTGAAAAGGCTGAAAAGCGGCAGTTTCTTCAGGACTACCGGATAAAACGACTTGAAGAAAGAGAAAAGCTTATTTCAGTTTTGGGAGAATCATTCCTTAACCTTAAGGCACAGGTAAATATCTGGGAAAACAATTATCTCCTTATTTCTCCGGTGGATGGTATAGTGTCTTTTACCAGGTTCTGGAGCGCAAACCAGTCAGTAGTAAAAGATGAGCCCGTAATCAATGTTGTTCCGCTTGAAACAGGTAACTTCCTCGGAAGAATAAACCTGAAGATGCAACGATCAGGTAAAGTTAAACCCGGGCAATTAGTTAATATTAAACTCAGCGGTTATCCATATCTTGAATATGGTATGGTGAGAGGTGTTGTAAAATCAAAATCACTTGTGCCTTCCGGGGATTCATATATTATTGAAATTGACCTTCCGGAAGGTCTTACTACTTTGTACGGTATAAAACTTGATTTTACGCAGAATATGCAGGGTATAGCAGAAATTATTACGGAAGATATCCGGCTTCTGCAAAAAATTGTAAATCCTTTCCGATACCTGGTTTCAAAAAATAAAAGATAATCCTATATCATCTTTTTGAATAGGGTTCATAATCATCTTATTCGCCTCGCATTGTCTTAATGCCTGATTCTTACATTTATTTATGCCAAAACTTTGAGTTTTATTAAATATTTCAATATTTTCGTACTCTGAAAACTCCATGAATTGCCATGGTGCAGAATACTGATAATGAGCTGAAACATAAAAGGATTGATTATGACCAGGAAAAATCCGGATGACTCTGTTCGTGAAGAACAATTCGGGGCTGTAGAAAATGCTACCGTATCTGAGGATGCCACACAAGCGGAAAACGCGCAAAAACCTGACTCTGAGAAAGAAGAGTCCAAACCAATAGATGTTCATGAGTTTGATGATATAGAACTTCCACCGGTTGATTATTCAGGATATTCTAAGCATGAACTGGTTGAGACACTGGGTCTTATTATCGAAAACCGGCCTACTGCAGAAATCAGAGATGATGTGGAACGGATAAAAGTACTTTTCTACAAGAAATTGAAGCTTGATGCAGATGAAAGAAAGACCAAATTTCTTGATGATGGTGGAAAAATAGAAGATTATAGAGCCTGGGTTGATTCGGATGATGCTCATGTAAAACATCTGCTCGAAAAATATAAAGATAAAAAAACTGACTATAATAAGGTACAGGAAACAGAGAAATATGAGAATCTTAAGAAAAAATATGATATAATCGATAAGATAAAGGACCTTGTCAACAGAGAGGAGTCAATAAATAAAACTTTTCATGACTTTAGAACGCTTCAGAATGAATGGCATTCAATAGGTGTTGTCCCTCAGACATCCCTGAAGGATCTATGGGAAAATTATCATCATTATGTAGAAATTTTCTACGATTATATTAAAATAAATAAGGAGCTAAAAGATCTGGACCTCAAAAAGAATCTCGAAGCTAAGGTGCTTTTATGTGAAAAAGCTGAAGAACTTTTTCTTGAACCAAACCCTGTAAATGCTTTCAGATTTTTGCAGGACTTTCATGATCAGTGGCGCGAGATTGGACCTGTTCCTCTGGAATCAAAAAATGAGATTTGGGAAAGATTCAAAGAAGCAACATCCCAGATCAACAAAAGACACCATGAGTATTTTGAAAAGCAGAAGGATGACCAGAGGAAAAACCTTGAGGCAAAGATATCTCTTTGTGAGGAAGTAGAAGCTATCAATTTACTTGAGATGAAGAACTTCAGAGATTTTGATGAAAGAGCTGACAAGGTTGTTGAATTACAGAAAATGTGGCGTACTATTGGGTTTGCTCCCAAAAAACAAAATAACAAAGTCTATCAGCGATTCAGGGATGCCTGTGATGCCTTTTTCGAAAAGAAAAGAGGGTTCTACTCTGACAATAAAGAGATTCAACTGAATAACCTGCAGCTTAAAACGGAATTATGTATCCAGTCTGAAGTTCTTCAGGAGAGTACTGACTGGAAATCAACTTCCGATGCTTTGATTAAGCTCCAGAAAGAGTGGAAAGAAATTGGCCCTGTTCCCCGAAAACAATCTGAAAGAAGCTGGAAGAGATTCCGAAAAGCATGCGACCATTTTTTCAACAGGAAAGCCGAGTTTTTTGCGCAACTGGATACATCATATGAAGATAACCTGAAAGCAAAACTGTCTATCATAGAGGAATTGGAGAAATTTGAACCTGGAGCAGATGTTCACGCTGCTTTCGAACGTCTTAAAGAGCTGCAAAGAAAATGGACCGATATCGGATTCGTTCCGTTTAATATGAAAGATGAAATCTCAAATAAATACCGGAATGCTCTTAATAAGGAGTTTGATAAGTTGAAAATTGGAGATGAAGATAAGAATATTCTCAAATATAAAACCAAACTCGACAATCTTAAGGCAAATCCGAAAGCCTCAAGAAAAGTCCGGAATGAACGGGATAAATTCTTTACGAAGATCAAACAGCTTGAAAGCGATATCGTCTTGTGGGAAAATAATATTGGCTTTTTTGCAAAATCAGCCAATGCTGATACAATGATCAGAGAGGTTGAAGAGAAAATCGATAACGCCAAAAAAATGATTAAAACACTTGAAGAAAAAGTCAAGATGATAGACCAGTCAGGCCTTGATGATTAATAAAAATGGAATCAGATAGTTAAAATAAAAACTTTTTTGCTTTGACAGAAGTTAAGTACGTATTCGTTACAGGGGGAGTTACTTCCTCTCTGGGGAAAGGCATTATTTCTGCTTCTCTTGCTAAGCTATTGCAAGCCAGAGGCTATTCTGTAACTATTCAGAAACTCGATCCTTATATTAATGTTGACCCTGGAACACTCAACCCTTATGAACATGGGGAATGTTATGTAACGCTTGATGGAGCTGAAACAGACCTTGACCTTGGGCATTATGAAAGGTTTTTAAATGTTCCTACCAGCCAGGCTAATAATGTCACAACTGGCCGGATCTATCAGTCTGTTATTAATAAGGAGCGAAAAGGCGATTACCTTGGAAAAACTGTTCAGGTAATTCCTCATATCACCGATGAGATAAAACGGAGAATCAAACTTGTCAGTGCAGGTAATAAATTTGATATAGTTATAACAGAAATCGGAGGAACAGTTGGTGACATTGAATCACTTCCTTACATTGAATCTGTCCGCCAGTTAAAATGGGAACTTGGTTCGCAAAATTGCATTGTAATCCATCTTACTCTCGTGCCATATCTTTCCTCAACCGGAGAATCAAAAACCAAACCTACACAACATTCTGTTAAAGAACTTCTCGAGACAGGAATACAACCAGATGTATTAGTACTAAGAACTGAGAGACACCTAAACGAAGATATTAAAAGAAAAGTCGCTCTCTTCTGTAACGTTGAAGAAAATGCTGTAATTGAGTCAGTTGATGTTTCAACAATCTATGAAGTACCAATAAAAATGCTTGACCAGGGGCTTGACAGGACTGTACTTAGAAAACTGGCCCTTCCCGTTGAGAGTGAACCACCTCTTACTGAATGGAGAGAATTCCTTACAAAACTGAAGAATCCAAAACATTCTATTAAGGTTGGACTGGTTGGAAAATATGTTGAACTTCCCGATGCCTATAAATCAATTGCAGAATCATTTATACATAGCGGAGCAATGAATGAATGCGAGATAGATGTTGAATACATTCATTCAGAAGATATTACTGAAAAAAATGTTACAGATAGACTAAGTGGTCTTAATGGTATCCTGGTTGCTCCAGGCTTCGGATCAAGGGGTATTGAAGGTAAAATTTTAACTGCAAAATATGCAAGGGAAAACAATATTCCTTTCCTGGGAATATGCCTTGGTATGCAATGCGCTGTTATTGAGTTTGCCAGAAATGTCCTGAAACTCGAAGGTGCTCATTCAACAGAAATAAATTATAAAACAAAATACCCGGTAATTGATTTAATGGTGGAACAAAAAAGTATTATTGATAAAGGAGGAACAATGAGGCTCGGAGGATATAAATGTATCATCAGCAAAAATTCAAAGACATTCGAAGCATACGGGAAAACAGAAATAGTTGAGAGACACAGACACAGGTATGAATTCAACAATAAGTATTTTGACGATTTTAAGAAAAACGGGATGGTTCCCGTTGGGATTAATCCCGAATCAAATCTGGTAGAGATCATTGAAATACCTGATCATAAGTGGTTTATCGGAGTCCAGTTTCATCCCGAATACAGCAGTACCGTCATCAATCCTCATCCTCTGTTCGTTCATTTTATTAAGGCATGTATTGGATAATAGTGGCGCAATGCATTGCGCAACAACCATATAATTATTAATCGAAGAATTTTAATTCATAAACAATTAAACTTAATTAACCTGAAAGAATGGATAAAAATACAATAACAGGCATTATTCTGATTTTTGCAATCTTCATAGGGTTTAGCATATTTAATAACAGCCGGAGGAATAAATCGTATGAGAAAGCTGTAATTGTTGCAGAATCTCATTATGCCAAAGGAGAACTTGAAGCAGCAAGGACGGAATATATAAATGCCCTGAGTTTTAAACCCAATCAACCTGATGCAATTGCAAAAATAAACGAAATCAACCTGAAACTTGGGATTGTCCCTGAAATCCAGAAGACAGATACTGTAAGCTCACAACAGTCAAAAACCGAAATTCCTGCAACTAGTACTTCTGTTGTCCCTACAGATATAAACCAATATGGAATATTTGCTCAGTCGGCTTCAGGTGAAAACGAATTCATCACTCTTGAAAATAATAAGGTCGAACTTAAAATATCTCTTAAGGGTGGAAGGGTTTATTCTGCACGATTAAAAGATTACAGGACCTATGATTCACTTCCTTTGATATTATTTTCAGGTGATTCAACTGTATTTGGTTTTAATTTTTTTACTTCTGATAATAAAGCCGTTCAGACAAACAACCTTTATTTCAAACCCCTAACTGACCAAAAATCATTTGTTGTAAGTTCTCAGCCGGATAGTGTCATCCTGAGGTTAATGGCTGGTGATGATAAATATATCGAATATCAATACACCCTTGCTCCTGATAAATATATGGTTGACTTTGATGTGACCTTCAAATCAATGGAAGGAATCATTGCTTCAAATCAAAACAGCATTACTTTGGACTGGAAAATGTATATGCCGCAACAGGAAAAAGGAAGGCAGAATGAGGAGAATTATTCTGATGTTACGTTTAAATATTATCAGGACGATGTTACTTACTTAAAGCAAAAGCAAAGTAAGGAATTAGAAAAAGTTGATATAACAACTAAACTTAGCTGGGTTGCATTTCAGGATCAGTTTTTTTCGTCAGTTATCGTATCTAACGATTTCTTCTTAAATGGCTCACTATCTTCAACACGGACATTAACATCCAAAAAATATTTAAGATATTACACATCTGAGGTCGGAGTACCTTATAATCCAGCTTCTTCTAATGCTATTAGCATGAAGTTGTACTATGGGCCAAATAGCTTCACTATTCTCAAAAAAGAAGGGTTCGAGCTTGAAAAATTGGTTTTTCTTGGTAAGAATATCATTGGCTGGATCAACAGATTTTCGATTATTCCAATCTTTAACTGGCTTGACAATTTCATTGGTAATTATGGTATTATCATTCTGATACTGACAATAATTATCAAGCTCGTTCTATTCCCTCTTACCTTTAAATCTTACCAGTCGCAGGCAAAAATGCAGGTTCTTAAGCCAATGGTAGAAGAGCTTGGAAAGAAATTTCCTAAGAAGGAAGATGCAATGAAAAAGCAACAGGCTACCATGGATCTGTACAAGAGGGCAGGAGTGAACCCGATGGGAGGATGTCTTCCAATGCTGCTTCAGATGCCTATACTCTTTGCTATGTTCAGGTTTTTCCCGGTTTCAATTGAATTAAGGCAGGAGCACTTCCTGTGGGCTACTGACTTATCGACATACGATTCAATATTAACCCTTCCATTCACTATTCCGATGTATGGGGACCATGTAAGCCTTTTTACACTGCTAATGACTGCTTCAACATTACTTACAATGAAGATGACAGGCTCTTCTCCTGGTTCTGATCAACCGGGAATGAAGCTTATGATGTATATGATGCCCGTAATGTTCATGGTGTTTCTGAATCAATTCTCTTCAGGCCTTACCTATTACTACTTCCTTGCAAATATGATTACTTATGGGCAGAATATAATTTCAAAAAGATTTATAAATGCCGATGCAGTCCTGGCAAAGCTCGAGGAGAATAAAAAGAAGCCGCTGAAAAAATCTAAATGGCAACAACGCCTTGAATCCGCTGCTAGGCAAAGGGGAATTAACCCTCCTAAAAAATAGATTACTGAACTAACTCTATAATAAAGGTATTGCCCCGGCAATACCTTTTCTTTTTTTAAAAGTTAAAAATTATTAATTTAGTGCTCTGATTCGAAAAAAGTACTAAATTTATTTCTTCCAATTATCAGGAGAAATGGGGAAAAAATTTAAAAATAAAGATTTAGCCGCAAGGCTGGGTGTTTCAGGTACATTAGTATCGCTTGTACTTAATAATAAAGCCGACCAGCAAGGAATCCGCAAGGATACACAGGAAAAAGTGCTCACCCTTGCAAGGCAAATGGGCTATTTTGAATCGCTGCACGAAAAAAATGAAACTTCGCCCGTTGAAGATAAACCTGGTGTTCTGGGGATGATAGTTCCTTCCCTTAGTGATCCCTTTGTTAATCAGATAACACCATATCTTCAAAAAGCATTTTCAAGTATTGGAGTCGGATTCTCTATTGTGACAAAGGATCCGGATGATCAGAGATACGACCGGCTTGTGGGAGCGTTTAAAAAGTTCTATAGTGGTCTTATTCTGCTTGGAGATGCTGCTGATGATAATACAATAAGGACGCTTCGGAGTACAGATTATCCGTTTGTCCTTCTTGAAAAAACGGTAAAGACATTACGGCTTAATACAGTCAGCACAGACACTGCTGCAGGTGCTCTTCTCGTTGTTAACCACATTGATAAACTTGGGTATAAAAACATTATAATTATTGCTGATCGGAGATCATTCCGTGCGGATACTACTGCTCTTCAGGATATTATTGATGCTTTTGGTCAGAAACCTGGTGTAAACAGACCAGTTGTTGTTGAATTGGATAAACCGGTGACTGGTGATGAAATAGACTTTGGCCATTTCGAAAAATTCCTTCGTCCTCCTTACCGGGCAGATGTTATGATTATTATGAAAGCGAGCCTCGTTTATCCAATAATGACTTTGCTCCGGAAAAAGAAGTTACGGGTTCCTCAGGATATTGCACTTGTATCAATGGAGGAAGGAACCGGATTTGACCTTATGTTTTCTCCTGTTACATGTCTGAGAAAGCCTCTTTCAGGAATGTCAACCAAAGTTGCAAACATGATCTGGTCAGAAGTTAAAAACTCAGGCAAAGGAAAATTTAAACGGCAGGTTAATATCTCCCCTGAACTTATTGTCAGAAATTCCTGCGGCACTATTTAGAGTAGCAGCAAATAATACACAATTGTTAACAACTGTTGATATCTGATATTATTCTTCCTGATGCCAATCTTTTAAAATCATTTATATTTGTAATGTTTTGGTGTTACAATGAAATAAAATCATTGTAATGAAAAGGGAATGCGGTATGAATCCGCAACAGTACCCGCTGCTGTGATGCCCGATCGTTTTAACGATGATGGTGTTCTGAAAACCTGCCACTGTGGCGCTCAGGCGTTATGGGAAGGCTTCAGAAAACCGGGATAAGTCAGAAGACCTGCCAGAAATAACCATATTCATAGCTTTCGGGAAAAAAAGCGCCGGATCATCGAATGATTCCTTACTTAATTTTCCTGTCAGCGCCGGATAATGGTTATCATATCAAATGATAAATATTATTATGGAGAAAATTATTAATTACCAGAAAACTTTGAAATCCGTTTCAGGAGTGAGCCTCTTCTTTATTGCAGGCCTTATGTCATTACAATTAAACGGACAATTATCATTTCAAAACGATACCCTGAAAATTCAGGAAGTGGTAATCACGAGAAAGCAGATCAGTTCAGAGCAGCCGGGTTTCAAATTTTATCGTATCGATTCCCTACGGCTAAATGATTACCCGCTCTTCTCCCTGACCGAAGTGCTAAATGAAACTACTCCCTTATTTATAAAATATTATGGTTCAGGAGGAACTGCAACATCTTCATTCAGGGGTACTTCCGCCGGACATACACAGGTAACATGGAACGGCATTAATATAAACGATCCGATGCTGGGGCAGTCCGACTTTTCCCTTTTACCTTCCGGAATGATCGATAATGTCATGATAAGCTTCGGTGGTGCTTCAATGGATCTGGGTAACGGTGCCATCGGAGGAATTATAAACCTTGAGAATGAACCATACTGGAAGAAGCAGACACTTATTGTTGCCGTTCCGGGTGCAGGAAGCTTCGGAAGATATTCGGGATTAGTGAAAGTGAGCACAGGAAGTGATCATTTCCAGTCTGTTACAAAGGGTTATCTGAACTCATCCCGGAATGATTTCCCTTATTTAGATACAGAAGCTATACCTGAACCACTTTGGAAAAAAAGAGAGAATAATCAAATCCTGCAGAAGGGTTTCATGCAGGAGCTCTATCTCAGGAAGTCTGAAAATGTACTCTCAGCTCGATTCTGGTACCAATCGGCATCGCGTGATCTTCCCGGCTCAACTCAATACGGATATTCTGGTGAAAAACAATCCGACGAATCACTCAGGAGCCTTGTAAGCTATGATATTGTAAAGGGAAAGAAAGAATACTTCTCAACGGCTGCCTGGATTTTCACAAATCTTAACTATACGAGCCAACTCTACTCCATTGATTCCAGGAATAAGGCCAACACCCTTGTGCTTAAGGGGGGAATGACAACGCCTCTAGGGGAGTACTCACATCTTAAGATTGTCTTAAGTGACGAATTAAATGCTATTGAATCAAATAATTATAATGAGAGTGTCAGACACAACAATGCATCAGTCACTCTGTCTGCCGAAAGAAAAAAAGGTAAAAGGTTCGGTGCGGTGATCCTGGTCAGGGAGACCCTTGATGATAAATCATTCCTGGTACCTGATTTTTCCGCAGGTTTTGAATTCAGGGTCATCAGGGGAGAAGAACATTTTCTTAAATTAAATTCATCAAGAAATTCAAGGATACCATCCATGAATGACTGTTTCTGGAATCCAGGCGGAAATCCTGACCTGAAAAACGAATATGCTTACTCTTATGAAATCGGATATAAACTTGACCATCAGATTTCCCAGTCAGTAACCCTTAGTTCTGAACTGGACTATTATAATAATTATATAAGGGATATGATACAATGGCGTCCGGGTGAATCTTATTTTTGGGTCGCTGATAATATCGGGAGCGTCAACTCATCAGGATTTGAGTCATCATTGTCAGTGAAATATCTGCTTAACAACCTGTCAGTTAACCTGAATGTCGGATACTCCTACACCAGGGCCAGAGAAATAAATAACGGAGCATCTGAAACCGCAGGGAAACAATTAATTTACATTCCCGAAAATCAGGCAAACAGTTCACTTCATGTTGCTTATAAAAACTTTTATACGACCTTGGTAACCAATTTTACCGGGCGTACTTATACAACTGCTGATAATTCAGGTTTCCTGCAGGGGTACACAATTAATAACTTCACCAGTGGTATGAAATTCAATTTTAAAAAGAATTTTATCGACCTCAGGTTTAAAATTGAAAATATTTTTGATACTTCTTACAAGACAATAGCTTATTATCCTCAACCCGGCAGAACATATTTTCTGATACTTTCTTTACATCTTAAAAAATAAGATATGAAGTTTCCGGTAATTTCTGTCCTTGCCACATTGATAATTCTTTTTGAATCGTGCGGTGGTATAAAGGAGAGTCATCCCAGTACCAGCATCACTGATAACGGGGCATTGATATCAAGAGCTGAGCGATTCACTCTTCAGAAAAATGACAGCTGTACTATAGTTACCATCATTAATCCCTGGCAGGGAGCAAATGATGTAACCCAGGTTTATTATCTTGTCAGCAGAGGATCCGAATTACCCGAAGGACAGGATTCTTCAATGGTCATTTTTGTCCCCCTGAAAAAGATAGTTTGCATGTCGACTACACATGTTGCAATGATTTCAGCATTAGGTGAAGAGAACACTATTGCAGGAGTGTCGGGAACCGGATTCATTTTTTCAGGTAGTCTTATCAGAAACGTTGAAAAAGGGATGATCGAGGATGTCGGGTATGAGGCCAATTTAAATAAGGAGTTGATACTTAAGATTTCTCCCGACCTTATAATGATGTATGGAATTGGAAGCGAATCAGCTGGTTACGTTGGAAAAATAAAGGAGTTAGGTGTAAAAATTGTTTTTAATGCCGACTATCTCGAGACAGACCCTTTAAGCAAAGCAGAATGGATTAAATTGTTCGGGGCACTATATTGTAAAGAAAGTTTGGCTGACAGTATTTATAATTTCGAAGTTGAAGCTTACAACAAGATGAAATCATATATCAGCCGGAACATCTCTGACAGACCAAAAGTTCTGCTGGGACTTCCTTTTAAAGACACCTGGTATGTTTCACCCGGTAATTCATTTATCAGTAAGTTGATAAGAGATGCCGGCGGGAGTTATCTCTGGCGAAATACCGAATCTTCAGTATCGATGCCTTTCGGAATCGAAAATGTATATTTAAGTGCATTGACTGCAGACTACTGGCTGAACATAGGAAGTGTAAATACCAAAGATGAAATTTCAATGGTTGATCAACGGCTGGAAGGACTTCCTTGCTTTAAAAATGGAAATTTGTACAATAATAACAAACGGATTACAGCGAATGGGGGAAATGATTACTGGGAGAGCGGAAGCCTTTATCCGCATGTAATTTTAAAAGATATTGCGTCTATTTTGCATCCGGAATTATTCATTGATAATGAGTTGTTCTATTACCAAAAAATATATTAATAAACCATTAGTTGAAAGCTGAAAATCAGATTGAAACAGCCCACGTTTTATCATACGAAAAACAGCAAAAACTGTTTTTTGCAGGCCTTTTATTCCTTGTTGTTTGTTTCCTCATTCTCGATATATTCTTAGGGTCAGTCAGCATAAAAGCTTCTGATGTGATAAGAGCTATTTTTACCAATACTGAAAGTAACTTTGAAACCATAATCCTTAAATTCAGATTGCCGAAAGCTATTACTGCTTTTACTGTTGGTATAGCATTATCATTGAGTGGATTGCAGATGCAGACAGTTTTCAGGAATCCTATGGCAGGGCCAGATGTTCTTGGTATAAGCTCGGGAGCAAGTCTGGGTGTTGCCTTTGTTATTCTTGGTTTTTCTGCTAACATATCACCCGACAGTTTAAAGGGACTGGGAAACTGGATTCTTGTAGCTGCCTCCTGGGCAGGTGCCGGCGCAGTAATGATATTGATTATGTTCATCTCTTCGCGGGTAAAAGATATTATGACCATTCTTATACTCGGAATTATGCTATCAAGCGGGATATCTGCAATTGTGATTATTATGCAGTATTTCAGCAATGAAACAATGTTAAAAGCGTATGTAATATGGACAATGGGAAGTTTAGGTAATCTTACTTCAAGTCAGCTTAATGTACTTCTTATTTGTGTTTCGGTCGGAGTACTACTGAGCCTGTTTTCAGCCAAGATGTTGAATGCGTTATTGCTGGGAGAAAATTATGCCGGAAGTATCGGACTGAATGTCAGGCTTGCCAGGGTAGTGATATTTGCATGTACAAGTATCATGGCAGGCAGTGTTACAGCTTTTTGCGGACCCATCGGGTTTATTGGAATAGCAGTACCGCATATAGCAAGGATACTATTTAAAACTTCCGATCATAAGATTTTAATACCCGGAACAATTCTCACGGGTGGAGCAGTTATGCTCGCCAGTGATATTATTTCGCAGCTTCCAGGATCAGACAGTGTTCTTCCTGTTAACGCTGTTACATCATTGATAGGTATTCCCGTTGTTATCTGGGTAATCTTGCGTAACCGGAAATATTCAGGACTATTTTAATGAAAAAGAACTTTTCGGAAATGTTAACTCTCAATTCACTGAAAATCGGATATGTTTCAGGCAGCCATGAGAATGTCCTGCTACCTCCGCTTAATGCTTGCGCTAATAAAGGGGAACTGATAGCTGTCATTGGCAGGAATGGAATTGGTAAAAGCACACTTCTAAGAACCCTGACAGGATTGCAACCATCGCTGGGAGGTGAAATCTTTTATAGTGGTAAAAATATCAGAGATTATTCAAGAATGGATCTCGCACAAAAAGTCGGGTATATATCGACTGAAATCGTGAAGGTTAGCAATATGAGTGTATATGATCTTGTTACTCTTGGCCGGTTTCCTCACACAAACTGGATGGGTAAAATTAATACAAAAAATCATGAAGTTATAATGGATGCTATCGAGAAGACTGCAATGTTAGCCTTTTGTAATAGGTTCGTTTCCGAGCTTTCTGACGGGGAGCGGCAGAGAGCTATGATAGCCAGGATTTTAGCACAGGATACAGGAATAATGGTAATGGACGAACCTACTGCCTTTCTTGATATAGGCAGCAAATATGAGATTCTGCATCTTATGCATTTGCTTTCACATAAAAGCAATAAAACTATAATTTTCTCAACTCATGATTTACATATGGCTATAAGTCAATCAGATAAAATCTGGCTTATACTTGATAACAGACTCATGGAAGGGGCTCCAGAAGATCTTATGATTGAAGGGGCATTTGATCACCTTTTCGATTCATCACCCGTGCAATTTAATTCTGAAAACGGTACTTTTTCATTCAGGAGTGAGGAGAAGGGCAGGATATTTATAGAAGGTGATGGGATCAGAAGACATTGGACAGAAAAAGCAATCAACAGAGCAGGCTTTTCTTTATCAGAAGTGAAGACAATACCTTATATAATTATACCGTCAGGGAACAATAGGGAATGGAAACTTACAACCGACATCTCCTCGGTAGAGTTCAGGTCAATTTATGAACTGGTAAGCTTCTTAAGTAAGGAAGATATCCTTTCTATTTGAAAAACTTCCTGTAATTATCTATGAAGGATGCAATGTCCTCTACAGCCAGTTTCTTAGCAATTATTTTTTTATTTTTATCAAGGATATAAACCATCGGGGTTGACTGAATATTATAGTAGTAGTCAAAACGTGATCTTCTCTCCGGATCCCATCCATTTATCCATGTCAGTTTATTATCCTCAATATATTTTGTCCACTTTGGTTTATCTGCTGAAGTACATACTGCAAATATTTCAATATTGTCGTTTTTTACTTTTTCATAATAAGCCTTAAGTTTTGGGGTAGCCTCTTTGCAATGACCACAATCAGGCTCCCAGAAATATAGTATGGTAAACTCCTTTTCAACATCATATAATGAAACAAATATTCCTTTATATGAGTCCATTACAAGGTTTTCTGCCTTTTTGCCAATCAGATTAGGCCTTATCAACTCGACCTGTTTCCGGAGGTCATCTTTAAATTCTTTTGATACCCAATCGGCTTTCCCTGAAAGATAAATATCATCTGCCAGTTTAACCATCACTGCATCGTGCCCCATTATTTCACTTTTACTGAAATGGTTAAAAAGATATACAGAAATGAATTGAAATATCTTTTTATTGCTTTTGCATTTTTGAATTATTTTGTCGATTTCCTTGTTTATTGAATCGGGTGACTGAATTACAACGCTTGTGAAAAAAGCATTAAGCCTTGCATGTAAAATAGGTGTCCGGAGCAATCTCTCATCTGTCAGGTCAATATTGTCAAAGAAATGGTCTTTGTTATAATTATAATTCCAAACCCATCTGACCGAATCGGGGTTAGGGACCCCTGGAGGAACTGAAAATTCAGGAACTTCAAGTGGGAGGAATGCTTTAACCAGTGTTCCAAGCAAATTTCCATTATTCGCACTTACTACACTCTTAAGGTACGATTTCATATTAACTTCCTGAAGTTTCTGTATTGAAGAAAGTATTTTCAGGGAATCGTTGTTCTGTTTATTGTTTTGAACTCTTTTGGCAACAGAGCCTGCTTGTTGCTGCATTATCATCCATTTTTTCTGATAATTAATGAATGCAGAATTTTCATCAGATCCGGTAAATTTTAATGTGCTGAAATAATCATTAAATGAGCAGTTAAGGGCAAAGTACTGATCTTTGGGTATCAATATTTCGAAATATTTCCTTCCGGGAAGCACAATCATATAAATACCCTGAGGCAAAACTTCCTGCCCCACGACTATTCCATGGCCTGTTTTATCGAGCCTGACAGTATCCTTAATGTACTGCTTGTCACCAAGGTGATAAGCCAGATAAATAGCAGAATCCTGAAGTCCACGAATGGTAATATCAATTTCATAGCCATTTTTTAACTGGCTGAATGAAAATGCTGAAACCATTGACAGCAAAACAGCAAAATATATATATTTCATTTATTAGTCAGATTATTAAATGTATCTGCAAAATTAGCTATTGCAATTTCTTTGCCAAAGTTAGTTCAATAAATATTAGGAAAATTTATTGTACTTTTGATTTATCAATCCCGGACTGAAAAATGAAGATTTCATTGCTTATTCCTGTATATGATTATGATATTGTTGCACTTGTACACAGCATGAAAAGTGCCTTGGGGAAAGTTCCTGAGTTCTGTGAAATACTTATTGGGGATGACGGTTCGTCTGCTGAATTCAGGAAAAAATACCGGTCACTTGAAGGTGATGGTGTGAAAGTGATCTCTTCGAAGAAAAATATTGGAAGAGCTTCTATCAGAAACAAGTTGGCTCTTGAAGCAAAAGGCGATTTTTTGCTCTTTATTGATGCTGATGTAATGTTACCTGGTACTGCTGAAGCCTATATACTTAAGTGGCTCCCAATGATTGCTGTTTCAAGGGTATTATGCGGTGGAAAATTATATCATGAAAGTCCTCCGGGAGATCCTGACAAACTTCTCAGGTGGAAATACGGAAAAAAGAAAGAACAACTGAAAGCAGCAGAAAGGAATAAGCACCCTCATGCAAGTTTTTCAACATTCAATGTTCTTATTGATAAATCAGTCTTCTCTAAAATCCGTTTCAATGAAGAGTTGAAACAATATGGTCATGAAGGCACTCTTATGGGCTACCAGTTGAAAAAAGCCGGAATTGATATATTTCATATCGATAATGGCCTTATGCATGAGGGACTTGAATCGAACAAGGAATTTCTAAATAAAACAAAACTAGGCATCGAAAACCTCAGCAAACTATTTGATAATGTTACCGATAAAAAGACATTTTCTGAAACTGTCAAAATTCTAAGGGTCTATAACAGATTTAAATTTTTAAAGTTAACACGAATTTTAGCCGGGATATTTATCAGATACAGGGACCGGATGGAAATCAGACTTGACTCCAGTAATATTTCCCTCAGATTGTTTAGCTTTTATAAAATATGTATGTTCTGCACTTATCGCGAAATTCACAGGAGAAGAAATGTTCTCCCGATTTTTTAATCATTGTTATAATCAGGAAATAAAATATTATTGCGAAGGCAATATAAATATTTCTATAGTAAGCTTATTCGCATAGTATTTATTCTGATCTGCCAAAGTTGCCTTGGGTTGATTAAATATCTAATTTCATAAGATCGACATTGCCATCAAATCTTGTTTCTGCTTTAAGTACAAAATTGAACCTGTTTCTCATGGTACAGAGAAAAAAGTCGGTAGGAGGAGAAAAATCAATATTGTCAGGATTGAAGAATCTCTTACCAGACGTATTTTGAAGATCAGAAATTCTTTTTTCATAAATATTACTTCTGTCATTTAACCCGGCTGCTATCATCTCAGCGCATAACAGATCTTCGTCGGCTGACAGGGTTGCTCTGTAACCCATTGCTACAAGTGACACATGTTCAGGATTAAGAGCTTTAATATATCTCACGATTGCACCGACATTAACAATACTGCCTGTTATCACCACATCAGCGTTAACTGCATTAATCAGCCCGTTTGTACCTGCTGTGGTAGTGTGTATAACAGTTTTGCCATGAAGATCAGTTTTAATAATTTCTGTCGGACTGTTCCCAAAGTCAAACCCTTCAATTTTTTTCTCTTCTCTTTCTCCGACAAGAACAGAATTTATGTACTTCTTTTTTAGTTGAAATGCATCGTCAACACCTGCTGTAGCAATTATTCGCACGGCGCCTGCATCAAACGCATAGCAACCAACTGAAAAAGCCCTGAATACATCTATAATAACTGCAACTCCTTTCGCTTTTCGGGCTCCATTAACAAACTCCAGAATTTCAACTTTCATTTCATATTTTATTTAAGGAGTGAAAATAGCAATTATTTACACTCGATTCTATTACACACCCTCAGGTATTTCGTATATTTGATCCATAGTGTTAGATCAACCATACCTTATTGATATTATAGGAAATAAAAAATTATGGCAAATCCTGTTTCATGGGCTTTAGACCAGATAAAGCGTTTGAATAATATAATTTGGAATACTCCGCTGGCAGAAATTTCCAGAGGAAAAACATTCCTTATTAAACAAATGAGAATTATTGTCCTTGCTGCCCGGGGTTTCTCAAATGATAAAGTTATGCTGAGAGCTTCTGCTTTGACATTTTATTCACTTCTTTCTATTATACCTGTAGCAGCTATTGCGTTTGCAATCGCCAAGGGTTTTGGTCTTGATCAGACTCTTGTACAGTTAATTACTAATGAATTTAAGACTCATCCTGAAGTTCTGAACTGGTTATTACTGAATGCCAGGAATGCTCTTGATGAAACAAGGGGTGTTTATATTGCAGGAGTCGGAATTATAATTCTTTTCTGGTCAGTCTTGTCATTGCTCGATGATATCGAAGACTCATTCAATCATATCTGGCAAATCAAATCTTCCCGTCCGTGGTACAGAAAATTTACTGATTACCTTACAATTATGCTTATTGCACCAGTTTTTATTATCCTATCCAGCAGTATCACAGTATTTATCAGTACCGAACTTGCAGACTTTATGTCCAGAGCACCAATTCTGGATTTTTTTAAGCCGGTAATAAGTTTTCTGGTCAAGTTCATACCATATTTTCTGAGCTGGATTACGCTGACAATACTGTTCATTGTAATGCCAAATGCAAAAGTTAAATTCGTGCCAGCGTTGATTTCGGGAATAGTAGCAGGGACAGTTCTTCAGGTTTTACAATGGTTATATATCGATTTGCAATTCGGGATAACAAAACTAAGTGCTATTTACGGTAGCTTCGCAGCTGTACCGTTATTTATAATTTGGTTGCAAAGTAGTTGGATAATCGTACTGTTGGGAGCTGAACTGGCGTTTGCCAATCAGAATATCTCCCGTTATGAGGATGAATCGAAAGCGTTAAATATCAGCAACTATCAGAAACGTGCCTTGGTGTTGATGATATTGCATTTGATTATACGTAATTTTTCAACCGGTGAAAAACCTATCAGTGCGGAAAATATCGCTTTGACTCTTAAAATTCCTATGAGACTTGCACGCGATATACTTCAGGATCTTAGCAGCGTGAATCTTGTTTCAATTATTCATGAGAATGAACAAATTGAACGGTTATACCAGCCTGCTATTGATATAAACAGAATAACTGTCAGTTATGTTTTTACACGCCTTGATAAGAAAGGTGTTGAGCAGACAATGGTCATAAAAAATAAGGATTATGAGAAAGTCATTTCGATGCTGGAGAAATTTGACAAACTTATTGCCAAATCAGATTCAAATATTCTGATCAAAGACCTTTAATTTTTTTTTACTGGCTCTTTTTTATGTTTCGGACGTTTAGCTTTGTAGTTTTCAACGAAGCTTATGAAATCGGTAAATGATTCCCACTTATGAAAGAAATAATGAGGAAGAGGAAGTACAATGTGTTTTGTATTCTTTTCTTTTTCCCAGTAGCCCTCGAGATTTTTTGAAGGGAACACCCGGTCTGTTTCACTTGTCACAGCATAATCCCATCTGAAGCCCGGTTCTTTTTGTTCCATTATGCGATTATATAACCACCTGAGTTCATCGTGCAAAGATTTGAGAGTCCGGTGAGGAATCCTGTCAATATTGGTTTGAAATGTTTTCTTATCACCAAACATTCTGAAATAGAATTTTTCAATATTTTCTTCAGTGATATTGTTCAATGTCCCTTCAAATACATTTAGTGGAATGCCATACTGGTCATCGGCAGGTATTGGAGTACCATTTACTGCAATCGTGACATCCGGTTTAATACCTGTCTTTGGTGAGAGGTATTCTGCTGCCCATACACCCAGGGACCAGCCTATCAGGGTTATTTTTTTATAAGTCTTCATTTCCGGAAGCACCAGAGCTTCATCGGCTGAATAGTTATAAAAAAGAATGAAATCAAACTCATTATTGCAGAGAGGAGTGAAGACATTCTCATCAGTCCCCCAGCCTCCATATAAAACTACTAGATGATTATTCTTATCCCTTCTTCTGATATAGGTCTTCATTATACTCTATACAGGTTATAAATAAACATATTCAGCTATCCCCTTTTTCTGAAAGAACTCAAAGATAATTTAATTTTTTAAGCGGAATCATTAAAAATTTATTGATTTTAAAGTGATGATGAGGGAAAAAAGGCAAAAAAAATAAGAGGAGAAAGGGTGGAAGCGAGAATCAGGAGCGGGCTTTATTAATTAGATAATTCCCGTGTCTACTGTCTGATAAAAGGACGGAACCATGGTTAGCTGGCGCTATACCTGAGGCTCCTGATGTGAAAGTCAATGTCTGCAATACAATCCTGTTGATTTTCACTCCCAACCCTTGCTCATCTCCTCTTAATACCAATAATATGAGCTTGGTAACAAATTTACATAAAAAAATTATGAAATCAAATTAATTCTTCAAAAAAAATTAATTATTTATTGTTAATAATTGATAAAATATTGCTTAAATTTGATTGTATCCTAATGAAAATGTCAACTTTTTACCATGGTTGCTGAACTTGAAAAAATTTTATATGATGACGGCGGTGGTTTCAGAGCTGCGTATATCAACGATATAGGCGGTATGTGGCACTTTCATCCCGAGTATGAACTTGTACTGAATATAAAAAGTAATGGTACCCGTATTATTGGTGACAGCGTGGAATTATTTGATCAGTACGACATGGTTTTTATTGCCGGTAATATTCCACATTGCTGGAACTATTACAGACAGGACGGTACTCTTCCGGAAAAACATGGGATAATGGTTCATTTTAAACTTGCATCCCTCGGTGATGCATTATTATCGCAACATGAATTGCACAGCCTGAAAGAACTGCTCAATGAAGCTGAAAGAGGTATTGTCTTTTCAGTTGAAGATGCCAGAAAAGCTGAAAAGCACCTCTTAAAGATGATCAGTAATAAAGGAATTGATAAAGTGATCGATTTTTTTAATATCATTCAAATAATGTGTACCTCGGAAAAAAGAGGTTACCTGTGCTCAGATAATTATAAACTGGCATTTGACGAAAGGGGGAATAAGAGAATGACCGATGTTTATAACTATATCAGAGAAAATTATTTCAAACCTATCTCTCTTGAAAAGATATCAAAAATTGCACGGATGAGTCCCTTTGCCTTCAGCAGATATTTCAAAAAAAACTGTGGAGCTGGTTTTGTTGAGTATCTTAACCGTGTGAGAACCAACAAAGCATGTTATCTTTTGCGTGAGACAGAATACCAGGTTCATGATATTGCCGTTGAATGCGGCTTTGCCAGTATCTCAAATTTCAATAAGCAATTCCGTAAAACCGAAGGCATATCCCCCAGAGATTACAGGGCTCAGTTCAAATAATATCCT
>JBAWXY010000023.1:0-22453 GCA_037143835.1 Bacteroidota bacterium | reverse complement strand
TCACTATCGACTGTGAAGATGATAATACACCTTCAGGGACGGGAACAGCAACAGTTACGAATAACTATGCACCGGCAGGCAACATAATCATCACCTTCAGTGACGTCAGCACTTACAAAGCCGACCCGGCAAGTATACTACACTATAATTATACTATCACCAGGAAATGGAGGGCAACGGATGTAGCAAGCAACTTCAGTGAATGTATCCAGACTATCACGGCACAAGATGTTACAGCCTCGGCCATAACATGTCCGGCCAGTGTCACTATCGATTGTGAAGATGATAATACACCGGCAGGGACGGGAACAGCAACCGTTACGGATAACTATGCACCGTCAGGCAACATAATCATCACCTTCAGTGACGTCAGCACTTACAAAGCCGATCCGGCAAGTGTACTACACTATAATTATACTATCACCAGGAAATGGAGGGCAACGGATGTATCAGGCAACTTCAGCGAATGTACCCAGACTATCACGGTACATGATGTTACAGCACCTACATACACTGTGCCACTTACTGTAACAATTTGCAGAGTTTCTGATTATACATATAATATTGATCCTTCTATAACTGGGGATGTTACCGACGAATCAGATAATTGTACCCCTGGAACTTTATTAAATGCTACTTATACTGATGACCTTTCTGGTTTAATTGATTGTAACAACTCTGGATTTATAGTGAGGACATGGACATTAACAGGTATTGCAGGAAATACTTCTGTGAAAGTTCAAACAATTTGGGTAGAGCCGATTCCTCAGGCAGTACCGAGCACTCTGGCACAGACGATCTGTAATGATGGTACGACAAGTGTTACGTTAAGTAGCCCGAGTACATTTACCAGTGGCATTATTAAGTTTAAGTTCACAGCTACAGCGCCTGCAGGTTTAATGGGTTTTACAGCGAGTGCGAAAAACCTTCCGAATGGTTATATTATAGCGGATAATCTTATTAACTCAACAGATGGTCCACTAACTGTAACCTATACAATAATTCCGGTCAGTCCGACGGGTTGTAATGATGGTCCAAGTAAGATAATAACTGTGACGGTCAACCCTATTCTTACCATTGTAAGCACGAGCTCCGTTTCAAATGACGGATCATATAATATAAGTTGCAATGGTTTGTCAAATGGCTCCATCCAGATCAACCCATCGGGCGGCTTGGCTCCTTTCGTTTACAGCTGGACCGGCCCCGATGGATTCTCTGCAACAACAAAAAATATTTCAGACCTTAAAGCCGGGCAGTATAATTTATTGATCACTGACAGTAATTACTGCACTGCAACAGAAACAATTAATCTCATAGAGCCGGGCAAACTTGGTATGACATTCACTTTGTCGTCAAGCACGGCAGGCGGGTTTAATATAAATTGTGCCGGAGATAGTACAGGTTATATTGATATTGAACCGCTTAACCAGGTGAAAACGGTTGATTACCTATGGGGCGATGGTGTTTTTGGCAAAACACGGATGAATCTTCCGGCCGGCGATTACAGTGTTATTATTACAGATGCTAATAATTGCCATGCCGGTTCAACAATTACACTTGCTGAGCCTGATTCCATGAAGCTCATCTTCGATATATCCCAGCCATTCTGTCCTGATAAACCTGATGGGGAGATAAGATTAAATGTTACCGGTGGGGTCATGGGAACGGATTATTCATACAAATGGTCGGATAACTCAACCGGCAGGAATGTATCAAATATTCTGAAGGGATTTTACAAAGTTTCAGTTAAGGACCTGAATGGATGTTCAATTAAAGACTCGGTTATTGTTGAGCCATTGAAAGAAACCTGTCTGATAATTCCAGATGCGATTTCCCCGAACAGCGACCTGATTAATGATGTCTGGAATATTGGTATGATTGAGTTATATCCGGGAATGGAAATAAAGATATTTAACAGGTGGGGAGAAATTATCTGGAGATCGGAAAAAGGATATCCGCAACCATGGGATGGAAAGAGCAATGGGTCTTCACTTCCAATTGACTCTTATCATTATATTATTGATTTGCATAACGGATCGAAACCGTTTGTTGGTAATGTGACGATAGTAAGGTAAAATTTAATATTTTTTAAGCTCTTATGAGAAAACCGGCTTTCATATTATTATTGTTTCTGATTGGCAATCTGACTTTTGGACAACAACTACCATTATATAGCCAGTACCTTTATAACAAATTTCTTATCAACCCGGCTGTTGCAGGAAGTGACGGTTATACAAGCGTTAATCTTACAGCCAGGGAACAATGGGTTGGTTATTATGGCGCACCCCGGACCGTTTCTTTCAGTATGCAGACAAGGGTGCTTAAGAAAAGCTATATTCTTAAACAAACCCGGGGGAACCGGCAGGTTTACAGGCCAAAATCAGATGGAAAGATTGGTTTGGGTGGATACATATTCAGCGATAAGAACGGATTGGTTCAAAGAACAGGTTTCCAGGCTTCATATGCATACCATACGTGGTTACGTAACAGCACCCAACTCTCTATGGGACTTGCTCTTACCGGCTATCATTATAAAATAAATGAGAAGGAGATAAATTTTGAAGACCCGAATGAACCATTGCTGAACAATAATCTTCGCCGGGGGATGTTCGTTCCTGATGTTACTTTCGGCGCCTATCTTCTTAATGCGAAGTACAGCTTTGGTTTTTCTGCTGATCAGCTATTCGAAGCGTCAGTTAAAATCGGGAATTATGCCTATAAAAATTTCAAAATGAACAGGCACTATTACCTTTTCGGATCATATAATTTTAGTTCGGGAAGTTATATAGAAATCCAGCCAGCTTTCCTTTTAATGATGTCAGAACAACTTAAACCACAAGCTGATATAGGTGTTACATATATCTACAATCAGGATTTCTGGGCAGGATTGGCCTTCCGGACAAGCGGAGCATTAATAGCTAACCTTGGAGTAAAATACAATAATATCTTTATTGGATACGCATTTGATTTCACTCTTCAGGAAATTCAGAGAATTACCTACGGGACACATGAAATAACACTTGCACTTAAGTTTGGGGACAATGCCAGAAGATATCGCTGGCTCGATCGTTATTGATCAGAATTGTTATCCGGAATTATAAATCAATGTTGTTTAGTTAAACCAGATATTTTTTCTAAATATATTGAATTTCAATTATATAATACAAATATTACAGTGCGCCGCACCTTTTATATCCTTGTCAACCATTTTACTACAAATATTATGGTGCTCAGCACCATTTGGACTGATACAAAGCGGCAGAGCCGCATAATATTTGTAGAAATGTATTTGAAAAATAGAACCATAGATGCAGAGCACCGTGATATTATTCCTGATAATCAATTTAATCAATTGGTTTTCGCAAAAGATAAATAACAGAACTGCTCTTTCTTTTTCTGAAAACCGATAAAAAAGCAAACAGCTTAGCTTTAGCCATTCCGGTGAAGAATGATATTTTCGAACCTTTATACCTTTCACTTAAAAGGGAAATATAAAATACATCAAGGGGAAGAGTTCTGATTTTTTCCAGTATTAATCCGGATTTTTCAGCAAAAAGTGAAAAAGTGGAGGGGTTGAAATGCCATAAATGCCTCGGTACATCATAAGCCGCCCAGAAACGGCCATAATGTTTTGCATCGAACGAACTGCAATTGGGCAAAGCAACCAGGCACAACCCCCCGGGTTTCAACAGACGGTGAATATCAGAAGCGTATTTAAAAGGGTCGTGAAAATGTTCAAGAACGTGCCAGAGGGTGATGCAGTCAAAACTATCTGCCTCCAACGTTGATATTTGTTCAGGGCCAATAATTTCCAGACCAAACCGTGATATGGAGAAATCACGGGCTTTTTCATTTATTTCTATTCCTTTAACCTGCCACCCTGCTTTTTTCATTGTGCCGGCAAAATGACCCGTACCACTGCCTATGTCGAGGAGACTTCCCTTATGCAGACCGGTAACCTTATTAATGATGCCTCTCTTTTTAAGCAGCATAGCGCTCCTGACCAGACGGTATATCTTATTGGAAAACCCTTTTGAGGTGTCGCTGTGCGAAATGTAATCGGTCGATTCGTAATACCTTCCTATTTCATCCTCTTCAGGATAATCCTGTGTAAATTCGAATTCGCATGCCGGACATTTATATATAGCAAATTCCTCTTTACTGATTAAATGATCAATGCATCTGAAATGTAAAAATATCTTTTCAGATGAGCAGAGCGGGCACACGTTATGATGCACCATATTATTCAGACTTTGATTTTTTCTTAAGTTTAGCCAGGAAATAGCCGGCCAGCAAAAGGATCAACACTACCGAGCTTGCCAGAGAAATTTTATTCCCGACAATATAAGAGGCCGGTTCAAAAGCAAATTTAATTTCATGATCCCCTGCCGGAACAACCATTCCTCTCAGTACATAATTTGCGCGGAAGTATTTACTCTCTTTCCCGTCAATATAACTCTTCCATCCTGCAGGGTAGTATATTTCAGAAAAGACTACAAGTTTCTCTTCCCGTGCGGAGTATTTATAAACCAACTCATTGGGCTGATATGACACAAGTTCAATCTTTTCATTCTCCAGAACAGGGAAAGATGATTTCGTGATATGATCCTTAAAAACAATATCTATCACTGCCTCTGTTGAAGGGTCAAAAGAGTTAATTGTAGAAATCTCTTTATTGGCATTCTCTGCCATAACAGGTTTCTCAACAAACCAGGCATTTCCAAGAGCATTTTGGTTGACCAATGGGGGAGCTTCGGGATTGTAAATTACATATTTAGTATTAAGCATATTAAGTGCAGAAGTACTATTAAAAACAGCCTGAAAATCTTCAAGGGTTTTTGCATTGCTGCCAACCGCCTGAATAAGTTCTAAATTGGGGATCAGTGATGTATCAATGAGTTCCTGGTATCTTTCCATTTTGGCGCCATGATAACCCCCTATTGATTTATGAAAATATGAGGTGGGTGAATTATCATTAAATGTAGAAACGGTAAGATTAAGAACCCTGTGTTGGGATGGATCTTTGAGGATAAATGCATCGGCTGCTGAAGGAGTGAAAGACTTTTGAATTGCAGATGGCCTTTCAAATCTGTCAGCATTCAGATATCTCTTGTCAACGGTCCACAGATCAAAAAAAATCAGCACAGTAAGTATCAGAATGGCATGCCCTTTCCGGAGCTTGTCAAATATAAGACCAAGGATTACACCTGCTGACAGTAAAATAAATACCAGAGACCTGAAAGCATCACTCTTGAGCAGATCTTTCCTGTCGGTTATCAAGGCACTTTTAAGCCATTCCGGA
Organism: Bacteroidota bacterium; assembly: GCA_037143835.1. GTDB lineage: Bacteria > Bacteroidota > Bacteroidia > Bacteroidales > VadinHA17 > LD21. The sequence continues at coordinate 17,151 of JBAWXY010000023.1, read as the reverse complement.
AGAGCATACTCATTTTGTCCCAGGAAAGAGCCTGCAATACCGGGAATAATCAGAATCAACACAAGAAACCCTCCGGTGACCCCGGCAGCAATTTTTAAGCTTTTAATTATTTCTTTTTTCGAAGAAGTACCATTGAAGATATCTCTCAGGGCCAGTATCCCTAATAAAGGAATACAAAACTCGGCAATTACAAGAGTCATGGTCACCGCCCTGAACTTGTTATATCCCGGAAAATATTCAATAAACATATTTGTAAAGGGCATGAAGTTTTTCCCCCAGGCAAGAATTATTGATAATATTGTAGCAGCCAGGAGCCACCATTTCTCAGGACCTTTAACGAGAATCAAACCAAGGACAAAAAGAAACAGAACAATTGCCCCAACATAGTGCGGCCCATCAGTTCCGGGTTGGGTGCCCCAGTATTTCTGAAACTGATAGACTTCAGACTGAGCTTTTTTCTGACTTAATGCTTTAAATGTTTCCGAATCGCGTTCAAACGGGCGGCTTGAACCACCCTTGTAATTTGGGATAAGAAGATTAAATGTCTCATCAACACCATAACTCCAGGCTGTAATGTAACTTTTGTCCAACCCTGAGGTATTAATTTTATTTTTAAATGTCAGATCTGATTTTCCCCTGATTGAATATTTCCCATATTCATAAGTTGTATAAAGGCTCGCGAAGTTTATTCCGATAGCAATGACAAAAGGTATTATCAGTAAAGCAGATGTTTTCAGGAATTTTATTACCGTTTTGTTCTTAAAGGAATATACAAATTCAACGATCCCGAAAACAAGAAGACAAAGCATAGCATAATATGTGATCTGGGGATGATTAGCCTGGATTTCAAGTGCCAGAATGAAAGATGTAAATAACGCTCCCTTTAATGCATCGTACCTGTAAGTGTAATAAATTCCTCCAATCATAGGGGCCATATAAGCCAGAGCTATTGCCTGTGTATTGTGTCCTGCTCCCAGAATCTGAAAGAAAAACGACGACAGGCCATAAGCGATAGCACCGGTTATGGCAAGCCATGGATTGACTCCGAAAATCAATAGCATAATATAAAATCCGGCCATTGAAAGAAACAAAACAGAAACGGGCATCCTGAATGTTCTCAGAAAAGTATCGACGTGCTTTATCAGATTGCCGGGATATTTGGTAGAAATTAGATATGCAGGCATTCCACCAAATATTGAATTGGTCCATAATGGTTCTTTCCCCTGTTTTGCCCGATAGTCCTGTATCTCCTTCGAATTTATTTTCGAAACAGTCGAGTCGTTGGCTTTTAACACTTTACCTTCCAGTACAGGGTAAAAATATGCAAAAGAGATCACTATAAATATTAATATCGCGATGAGATGTGGCAGAATGGGTTTGATTTTATTTTTTATTTGCATTGTAATTTTATTAAGGTTATTGACCTGAAAGAAAGACAAAAATATGTATTTACCAGTAATTATTGAGTCTTTTTAAGATTTTTACTAAAAATACAGATTTTGGACTAAAGTCCACAAACGTCTCATTATCAATAACCCCGGGCTTAAGCCCGGGGTTATTAAAAGTCCACAGAAAATGGGCTTTAGCCCTTAATTCTTCTTTATTGATTATCCTTGACATTCATTTTGATTTTTTTATATCTCATCCGATATTCCTTTCAGAGATTTCAGATTGTCTTTGAAGTTTTTAATCTTTGACCATTTGACAACAAAGCCTCTGATTGCCTGTAATTCAACAGGTTCATAAAAATTAAAAAGATAAAGTATGAAAGGGAAACTGACAACGCATCCTGTTTTGATTATCAGCCTTGGAAGCAGATCCATGCCATTTAAGAATAAACTGGAAAAGGATAAAACAGCCCCGGTAAGCAACAACATAGTTATTTTCCTGATTTCATAAGGTATATAAAATACTTTCTGAGAATAATAGTAACATGCATACCAATAAATAAACTGTGATAAAAGTGTTGCAATTGCTGACCCGGTAATACTCCACACAGGGATTAATAACATGTTAAGAGCAAAGCTTGTGATTGTAGCGAAAACAACAATAATTCCGATTATCCTGGTTTTTTTCGCTATATGCAATCCGTAAACAGTAACTTCCTTCATATTAATAAAGAAAATTGACAGTGATAAAACCGGGATAATTACAACCGCATCCCAGTACTCTTTAGAATCGGCTAAAATTTTAATTAATTCATATGAAAAAAGGGAGACTCCTACTATTCCAAACATCATAACATAAGAAGAATAGAGAAGTACCTTTGAATAAAATCTTTTATTGTCAGGCGAATCTATCCGTTTTATCATCATCGGTCCAATCGCCAGTCTGATTGAATCAACAATAACAAGTTTTAAAACGCTGGTTATTTTGAAAGCAAGTGTATAGAGAGCAACATACTTCAGAAGAGCCAATGAATTGAGTGAGAATCTGTCTATAACATTCAGCAGGACTGCTGAAATATTGGCCAGTAATAAGGGAAAGCCATAAACATTCATTGACTTAAAAATACTTTTATCAAAGAAAACTCTGGAATTCTTTATTGTATAGCCGAGAAGGAGCACGACAATCAAAGCATTCCCAATTACCTGAGCAAGGAAGATCCCTTCAAGCCCCATCTTTTTGGAAAGGATAAAATAGAGTGTCAGCGATAAAACAGAAATCAGTTTAAACAGATTTGTTATTGAATAAAGCAAAGATTTTGACTGAAGTCTCATCAGGGTATTGATGATATTATTTATTGCCTGAATTCCCGATGCAAGAATGACAAGTGTTAATACCCCTGACCAGTCTGGTTTTGAAAAGATCAATTCAGATAAGGTACCGGAAAGGGGGATCAGCAACAGGCAGAATATTAATGAGACAATCAATTGTGTCGAAAGAGACATGAAAAAGATACCTTTCTGATTCTCTTTGTGTTCTTTATCCCAGAACCATCTTGTGAGACTCTGTGGAAGTCCTGATGCCAGAGAAGCTGTTAAAACCAGGCCGCAAATCTCAAGTATTCCAAGTACCCCGAATTCATCAATTGAAAAATACTTTTTATCGGTATATATTGGGATCAGCAACAATCCAACGACCTTAACTGCTATGTTTCCAAGGCCATAAACAATGGTGTCTTTTAATGATATTTTGATGGACTTTAACATCTTAGAGCTGATCGGAAATTGATTTATGAGTTTATATTGCCTGAGATAATTATTGTATTAAAATAGTAAAAAGGATACTCCACTTTCATTCCCGCAATCCTTTTGATCTTTCTTATTATTAGTTCCTTAACATTCAGACTTTGCAGATTTGAATAGGTTATTTTTTCAGGATTATAACCGGCAGAAACCAGTATTTTGGTAATTGTATAAGGTGTAAACCAGAACCTGTGATCTGAATTTATTATTTCCAGGTAATTCATCATATTTTTGAACTGATGTTTGTTATAAATACTTGGAACTGTTATAATAAATTTACTGACATTTTCCCCATATTTTTTTTTGAATGCTTTCAGGAAATTAACAGGATCATCGAGATGTTCGATGATCTCGCCGAATACAGCATAATCCCATTTCCTGCTGTTTATATTCTCAAAATCATCAGTTAAGATGTTACCATGATAAACATTCTTATACTTTAACTCTTTCTTAATAAAATCAATACTCTCTTTGTCAATGTCAATTCCGATACAGCTTTTAGCATTATCACTTATTAATTTATGAAGCCATGTGTTGTTCCTGATTTTTTCATTAATAATCTGAATATGATCTGAACATCCAATGTGTATTACCTCTTTATTTTTGATCATTTCGATTATAGCCACTTCCCGTGAAATAATCCTGTGTTTTGTTTTTCCGATATCGACAAAAAGACTGGTTTTAAAGGCATCTCCCTTAAGATACTTTAAAACTTCCGGTTCTATCTTCATAATTAAATTGTTAAATCTATTCTTTAACGGAGGCTAAGATACTATTTACCCTCGTTATAAAATCCTTATGATTTACTGACGCATTAAAATTTAATTTCCAGTTATTGAAGGCTTTCATTCTTATTTTATTCTCTTCCTCTTCCGGCAGATTTGCATAAAACTGAATCATTTCAGCAAGATTTTCAGGCTTGAAATCAACAGGTAAAAGTGATCCGGTTCCTTCTGCAACTACTTCTTTGACACCACCGACATCGGTCGCAATTACAGGAATTCCGAAACTCTGTGCTTCCATAATACTCACAGGGACTCCTTCAGTTAAGCTGGTATTTATAAAGAGGTTGATTTTGTTCAGGGTATAATATTTTAATAATTCATTGTTCGGATAATGCCCCATAAAGGAATAGGTTATTCCTTTTAATTGTCCAAGCCTCTTTTCTGCAAGAGTTTCCAATTCATTTCTCAATATTCCATCCCCAAAATGCAGCCAGGAAATTTCTTTGTCGGATTGAACAATTGCAAGAGAATATATTATTAATTCAATTCTTTTAAGGGGAACCAGGTTTGAGCATGAAACAATTTCATACCGATCAGATTTGTTAGTAACAAGATTTTCAAATTCAGGCTTTTCAACACCAAGACGAGACACAATAAAATCAGGACTATTCATTTTAATTTTATCTGCAAAGTATTCCCTCCCATTATTGGAAATAAAAAATATTGCGTTAAGATTTAATGCAGTAAACTTCAAAAGGGGCAGATAACCTGCTTTTGTTTTTTCTTCATAAATATCACTGCCATGTGCCCGTGCAATTTTAATACTCATCTTGTATTTAAGCATCGCAATAGCATGAGCACCGGTTTTTAACCAGTATGAATAGAAGACAATACTTTCATTGATGCCTTCTTTGGATAATTTTCCAGTGATAAAATCCCTTAACTGAACGGCTTTTATTATTTTTTTTAAAAGATGAAGTAATTTCTTTATTATCAGATGATCCCCGATGCTTCTCCTGAAAACAACTTCTCCATTAAGCAGATTTATTATTGTTCCGCAATTAAGAAGGAACAGGATGGGAAACCAGAGAAATCCCAATAATGAAGTGGATGGATTATATCTGTAAACTATTACATTGTCCGGGATATTTCGGATTTTCTTCCCTGAAATATTTTGTGCTATGATAATTATCTTGTCAAAGTTCAGGGTGAGCATCGAAAATTCTGAACCGATAAATGATTCGCCTGTACCAAACGGGAACTGAGATGTTATTAGAACAAGGGTCTTCATAAGCTGTCGTTCTATGATCTGATAACAAATTAAAGCAATAAAATTAATTGTTATTCTCTGCTAAATGACTGTATGCTTTAATAAGTCTTTCCTTATCAATATTCCAGTTATATTTTGCCATAACAGCCTTCCTCCCGTTATCACTTATGGCATCAAGAAGGGATCTGTCTTTATGAAGCTTTCCAATCAGTGAAGCAAGATCCCCTGCTGAATCGTTTTTATAAATAAATCCGGTATGTGTCTCATTAATTATTCTTTTCAGTGATGTACAATCAGATGAGACAATCGGTTTATTCAGATACATGTACTGATAAAGTTTATTCGGGCTTGAAGCGTCATTATTATCCGTTCTTAAATGAGGAATGATAGCTATATCCGATTTTGCCAGAATCTCAAGCATTTCATGAAATGGTTTTTGACCCAAAAAATGCACATGGGATTTAATATTCAGAGTTTCAGATAACTCCTCAAGTTCTTTTCTGAAACTACCATTTCCGACAATCCACAATCTGACATCAATGTTATTTGCAACACAGATTTTAATGGCTTTTAATACTATCTGAAGACCACGATGCTTGTTAATTGCCCCTCCGTAAAAGATAGTAAAAGCAGTTGGCTCTTTCTTTTTAGCAGTGATTGAAAGGTTCTCAAAATTAATTGTATTTGATACCATACAAATTTTCCCCGGCTCAATCCCAAGTCCGATTACTCTGTCTCTGGCCTCTTCTATAATTGTGATTACTTTATCCGCTTCCGGCAGCATTTTTCGCTCATATTCAATCCACTGCTTATTGGATGAAAACAGTCTCCCAAGAAAAGTTCTGGTATGTGTAGCGGTTTTTATCAGGGCAGGCCAGTTTTCATGAAGATCGATAATCAGCGGTATATTGAATCTTCTTTTGATTTCAACTCCAACTTTACTTAATGGCAGGTCGTGAATATGAATGGCATCAAACTTTTCATTTGCACATAAATTGAAAATGAAAGATCTCCAGAAATTAAAATAAAACGGAAATTTCAGGCAGCCAACACTGCTTTTATATATAAATGATGTGATTGTCTTCCGGTGAATAACAGCCTTCCCAAATACTTCATTTTGTGGCCGGTTTTTCCGGGTGGAACAGGCAAGGTGAACTTCATGTCCTGCTTCTGACAACGCAAGCATCTCATTTTTCACTCTTACATCGGGCGGAAACTCCGATTCAAGTACCATAAGAATTTTCATCCAATATTGATTCAAAAAAGAATTGTTACAACTAACTTAAAGCCAGTGCTATACGTTTTGTTAAACTGAATCGCGAAAAATCCTCAACTGCAGATTTATCAGATAACCCGGAATACTGATCAACATTGCCCAGAAATTTTGAAATTTTCTCTTCATCATAATAATCAACAGTCACACCAGACCTGCATTTATTTATTATCTCAGCTGCGTCGCCATCGGCCGGACCCAGACAAAGAATAGGCTTTCCGGAAGCCAGATACTCAAATAACTTGCCCGTAACAATGCTCTTATTGCTTTTATGTGAAGGTATTATTAAAATCAGTACTGTGGAGCTCATCATATATTTAATAGCTTCACTATGGATTGCATAAGGGAGGAATTCAACAGAACTATCAGGAATATCTGACATTATCAGCTCCCTGACATTCTCTGATACGGTGCCGACAAAACGCAGTACAAAATCCTTACCTTCAAGCCGGAGGTTTTTCAAAGCAGCTATCAAACCCTTAACTGGGTATATATCTGAAAGAGTACCGACATATGTTATGGTAAATCTGGAAGGTTCATTTGCTGCAATCACTTTAAAATCAGCTTCATCATAACCGTTTGTTATTACCTCTGTCTTGTTTTCGATCCCTTTTACTTTTAATGAAAATAATGTTTTCAGAGAGGCTCCTACAGTTATTATCCTGTCGGCTTTTTTCAGGACTTTTTTTTCTAATCCCGAATCGATTCTTTTTGAAATGAATGTCGGATAGAACTGTTTGTAATAATAAATGTCGGTCCATGGGTCACGAAGATCTGCGATCCATTTTATTCCGGGATATTTTTTTTTGATATTTAATCCAATAAGCTGAGTCGAGTGGGGCGGGCTGGTTGTAATAACATGATTAATCCCTTCGGTTTCGATTATCTCACAAGCTTTTCTAAAAGCATATTTGTTCCAGCCTCTCCTTGGATCAGGAATGAAAAAATTTCCCCTGATGAAACGCAGGATCTTCCCTTTAAATGTATTATCTACACTATTTGCAAAACCTGCTGCAGGTATTCTGGATTTATCCTTTTTGTATATACTGAAATAATCAATGGCAGGAGTTCTGTGTACTTTCACTGACAAAGGCAGTTCAGCTGCAAGGGAATTGTCGGTAACCGGGTATGCAGCATATTCAGGATCGACAGTGAGAATAACCGGTTCCCACCCGAATTCCGGAAGATACTTTGTAAATTTCAGCCATCTTTGGACTCCTGCTCCTCCACTGGGTGGCCAGTAGTAAGTTATTATCAGGACCTTGTTCATTCTAAAGTTTTTTCAGCAAACTTCTGATGTTGACTTTTTCTGCAATAATATCCTTTAATTGAGCTATCTGAACTCTCTCCTGATTCATCGTGTCACGATATCTGATCGTAACACTCCTGTCTTCGAGAGTCTGATGATCTATTGTTATGCAGTACGGAGTGCCGATAGCATCCTGCCTTCTGTAACGTCTGCCAATTGAGTCCTTATCATCATACTGGCAGTTAAAATCAAACTTCAGATCATGAACAATTTTTTCGGCAATTTCAGGAAGTCCGTCTTTTTTAACAAGAGGCATCACAGCCAGTTTAACAGGAGCAAGAAACGAAGGTAACCTCAGGACAACACGGGTATCGGTACTTCCATCTTCCTTCTTTAATTCTTCTTCATTGTACGCAGCAGAGATGACCTGGAGGAACATTCTGTCGACACCAATAGATGTTTCAATTACATAAGGTACATACGATTCGCCTTTCTCAGGATCGAAATATTGTAACTTTTTGCCGCTGTACTCCTGGTGTTGTTTCAGGTCATAGTCTGTTCTTGAATGAATACCTTCAACCTCTTTAAACCCAAAAGGAAATTTAAATTCAATATCGGTGGCAGCATTGGCATAATGGGCAAGTTTGGTATGATCGTGAAATCGGTAATTCTCACTTCCGAAACCGAGTGCCTGATGCCATTTCATCCGTATCTCTTTCCATTTTTTAAACCATTCAAGCTCACTACCTGGTTGTACAAAAAACTGCATCTCCATCTGTTCAAACTCTCTCATCCTGAAGATGAACTGTCTTGCAACTATTTCATTGCGGAATGCTTTTCCTATCTGTGCAATCCCAAATGGTATCTTCATCCTCCCGGTCTTTTGAACGTTTAGAAAGTTGACAAAGATCCCCTGGGCGGTTTCGGGACGGAGATAAATTTTATTTGCTCCCTCCGAAGTCGATCCCATCTCGGTGGAAAACATAAGATTAAACTGCCTTACATCGGTCCAGTTACGGGTGCCTGATACCGGACACACTATTTCATTATCAATTATAATCTGTTTTATTTCAGCCAGGTTGGTTTCATTAAGCGCTTTTGAAAACCGGGTATTAAGTTCATCAACCTTAATCTGGTTAGCGAGAACACGTGGATTTGTCTCCCGGAATTTTTTTTCATTGAAGGTTTCTCCAAACCGTTCCCTTGCCTTCTCCACCTCTTTAGTTATCTTATCCTCGATCTTTGCCAGGTGATCCTCAATAAGAACATCCGCCCGGTACCTCTTTTTTGAATCTTTATTATCAATGAGCGGATCGTTAAATGCGTCAACATGACCCGATGCTTTCCAGATTGTCGGGTGCATGAATATTGCGGAGTCAATACCCACTATATTATCGTTCAGCAGAACCATACTGTCCCACCAGTATTTTTTAATATTGTTTTTCAGTTCAACGCCATACTGGCCGTAATCATATACTGCACTTAACCCGTCATAGATCTCGCTTGAAGGAAAAACATAACCATATTCCTTACAATGAGCAACTAACTTTTTGAAAATATCATCCTGAGCCATAATTACTTTTGTTAAACTTTAGCGGAAGGCAAAAGTAATTTAAAATCTTCTGTTTTACAACGTGTTTCATTTGCTTAGGGATGTTTTAGGAGGAAGTTCAACCACCCCGTCCCCGCTGTCGCGGGGACACCCCTCCTTTTCAAAGGAGGGGAAAATATTGAAATACAGTATTATAACTTTATCCTCCTTCCTAAGGAGGAGTACCCCGACGGTACCGTTGGGGGGAGGTGGTTGACTTTTAATCAACTATGATGAGGTATAAAACCTATAAATCTATTTGTATATTTACCCTCTGTTTTCCATGATGAACTGATGAACCGAGCCCCGACGCGTCGGGGCGAGTTACATCATACCATTAATATCAATTATTTAATGATGAAAAAGAGAACTGATTTTCTGGTAATAGGTTCAGGAATAGCCGGTCTTACATTCGCACTTAAGGCAGCCAGGTATGGCAAAGTATCAATTGTAACCAAGGCAAGCCTTGAGGATTCCAATACCAGGTATGCGCAGGGAGGTATCGCTGCAGTATTCAGCGAGCCCGATAATTTTGAGAAACATATCAAGGACACCTTAATTGCCGGCGATGGCTTTTGCAACGAAGAAGTGGTCAGGATGGTTGTGGAGGAAGCCCCTGACAGGATTAAAGATCTGATTGAATTAGGTGTATCATTTGACCGGAAAGAAGATGGGACCTACGATCTTGCAAAGGAGGGTGGGCACACAGAATACAGGATCCTTCACCATAAAGACAGAACCGGGGAGGTGATCCAGAAAACTTTGGTGGACCAGGTCAGAAAAAATCCTAATATTGAGATCTTTGAACAACATTTTGCTATTGAGATACTTACACAGCATCATCTTGGAGATGTTTTGAAAAAGAACTATCCTGATATCAAATGTTTTGGGGCTTATGTTGCAGATCTTGTTAACCAGAAAGTTATTTCCTTCCTTTCAAAAATAACAGTAATTGCCACAGGAGGAATGGGGAATGTTTACCTGACAACAACCAATCCTGAAATCGCTACCGGCGATGGGGTAGCAATGGTTTACAGAGCCAAGGGGACAATTGAAAACATGGAATTCGTCCAGTTTCATCCCACTTCATTGTACGATCCTAATAAAAGACCTTCCTTTCTCATCACTGAAGCTTTGCGCGGATATGGTGCTGTTCTGAAAAATATGGCAGGCGAGAAATTTATGAACAGATATGACAGTCGCGGATCACTCGCTCCAAGGGATATCGTTGCAAGAGCGATCGACAATGAGATGAAAATATGGGGTGACGATCATGTATGGCTCGATTGTACCCATCTGGAACCTGAAGGACTGAAGGATCATTTCCCGAATGTTTATGAGCATTGTATTGCACGTGGCATAGATATCACAAAAGACATGATACCGGTTGTCCCGGCTGCTCATTACTCATGCGGAGGAATTAAAGTTGATCAGGATGGTCAGAGCAACATAAACAGACTTTATGCTCTTGGCGAAGCATCTTCTACAGGGCTGCATGGAGCAAACAGACTGGCTTCCAATTCTCTGATTGAAGCTGCGGTATATGCTCACAGGGCAGCAATCCATTCGGGGACCCGTCTTAAGGATCTGGCATTCGAGGATAGGATACCTAACTGGGACTATAAAGGAACGACTCACCTCGAGGAGATGATCCTTGTTACGCAGAACTACAAGGAAGTACAAATGATAATGAGTAATTATGTTGGTATAGTAAGGTCAGACCTTCGCCTTGAAAGAGCATTGATCCGTTTGGAAATAATTTACAAAGAGACTGAAAGCCTTTATAAGCGATCACTGATATCCAAAAAGATCTGCGAATTGAGAAACCTTATTAATGTCGGATATCTTATTATCAAAATGGCCAAGAACAGGCAGGAGAGCATAGGCCTTCATTACTCCATCGACCATCCGAAAAGAGCCTCTTCGGAATTCTGATTAATTTATTAACTATGAACCATCTTGAATCAACATTTACCGGTAAAAACAACATCTGGAGATATGTTGTAATGGTTGTTGTGGTTCTTATTGCATCTAACACTATCGGCGCTTTCCCTTTACTTATAGCTTTGATAACTAAATCGGTTTCAAATCCTGAGGTATTTTCCCAGTTTTCAGCAAATCCGAACGATTATAGTGTATTGGGTCTTGAACCAAATACATTGCTGATTATGATGGTTTTTCCATTCATTGCCGGATTAGCAACTTTTGTCCTGTTTGTTAAACCATTAAACAACCGGACAATGAAAAACACTATAAACGGCACAGGGAAAATCAGATGGAACAGGTTTTTTATCTCAGCATTGGTATGGCTCATACTTTCTGCCATCTATTTATTCATGTATCTTAAACTTGATCCTGCGAACTTCATACTGAATAACAAGACCACTTCTCTTATCATCCTGTCAGTAATATCTCTGTTGTTAATTCCATTTCAGGCAGCATTTGAAGAGGTTCTCTTCAGAGGATATCTTATGCAGGGGTTTACAGCAATTCTAAGAAACAGGTGGTTCCCCCTTGTAATGACCTCCGTTCTGTTCGGCCTTCTGCATGCGTTTAATCCTGAGGTTAAGGAATTCGGCTTCCTTACCATGATGCCTCAGTATATTTTTTTTGGATTGATTTTCGGGGTCATTACAATCCTTGATGACGGCATTGAAGCTGCCATGGGAGCGCACGCTACGAATAATATTTTTCTCTGCATAATGGTCACCAACAAATCATCGGCCTTGCAAACGCCAGCACTTTATGAGCAGCAGAACATTTATCCATGGACTGAATTCGCTTCACTTGTTTTAATTGGGATTGTCTTTGTTATAATTCTGAAACTAATTTTTAAATGGAAAGATTTTTCTTTGCTTTTTAGCGAAGTGGAAGTTGAAAAAGTTGTAAATCAGATTCCATAAACAGAGGTTTTATCATCCGTTCTGAAGTCGCCCCATTTTTGCCTTATCTCGTTAATGATGAATTTGATATCGTCAACCTCAACTGCAGTGAGAAGCTTCAGTCGAGTCTCTTTAAAATGAGGTAATCCTTTGAAGTAATTTGAAAGATGGCGCCTCATTTCATATATTGCTCTTTTTCTCTCTTTGAATTCGAGCGATTTATCAAGATGAAGAAGGGCAAGGTCGGCTTTCTCATTTACTGACGGTTCTGGTAACAGTTCCCCTGTGTTCAGGTAATGCCGGATATCGCGAAAGATCCAAGGCCTGCCTACAGTTGCACGTCCGATCATAATGCCATCAACTCCATATTTGTCAAACATCTCCTTTGCTTTAACAGGCCCGTCAATATCACCATTGCCAATAATAGGGATTTTCATCCTTTGGTTATTCTTTACTGCACCTATAAGAGTCCAGTCGGCAACACCTTTATAAAACAGGGCCCTTGTCCTGCCATGTATTGTCAATGCTTTAATACCAATGTCCTGCAGACGCTCTGCCACTTCAACGATGTTTTTATTGTCGTCATCCCATCCAAGCCTGGTTTTTACCGTAACAGGAAGCTTTACAGCTTTTACAATTGCTTCAGTCATTTCAAGCATCAGAGGAATATTTCTGAGCATACCCGCTCCGGCGCCCCTGTTGGCAATCTTTTTTACCGGACAGCCGAAATTGATGTCGATCAATTCAGGTTTTGCCTCTTCTGCGATAAGAGCCGCCTCAACCATTGCATCTGTCAGATGTCCATAAAGTTGAATGCCGATTGGTCTTTCAAAATCATATATATCAAGCTTCCTGACACTTTTCCGGTCATCCCTTATCAGCCCGTCAGAGGAGATGAACTCGGTGTACATAAAATCCGCTCCATTCATCTTGCACACCATCCTGAATGAAGGATCGGTAATGTCCTCCATAGGTGCCAGGAATAGAGGATAATCTCCCAAAGATATATTGGCTATTGTCAATGGTGTTTTATTTGTACAGGTTATTAAATAACTTTAGGTGCAAAATTAATAAAATGGACGATAACCACAGCCATAACTCATTATATGGAAAAACACCTCTTTATCAGTTGTTTGTATCACTTCTGATAGTACTGGGTGCAGGTATCCTTCTGTTCATTATTTTTCTTGTGGCAGGTATATTCATCTTCGATGCAGATTTTGGGGTATTTGAAAATCCATTTGTTGCAATTGGCGAAAAAGATATTGCATTTCTAAGGTATATTTTGATTTCGCAGCAGATCTCTTTCTTTATCGTTCCGGCAATAATAATACTGAATAAGTTGAAACCTGATCATCGGACCGGCCTGATGGATATAAAAATGCCACGAATAAATGAAGTTGTCCTTGTTATTGTCCTTGCTTTTTGCATTTTCCCGATAACCGGCTTTACCGGAGAACTCAACTCAACGATGCATCTTCCGGATTGGCTTTCCGGAGTGGACCAATGGATGATAGAAAAGGAAGATAGTGCAGCCCGTTTATTAGATACAATTATGACTCCGGATACTTTTTGGGCAATGATATTGAATATCTTGATGATTGCTGTCTTGCCGGCAATAGGAGAGGAACTGATCTTCAGGGGGGTTTTTCAAAAAATTCTTTCTGACCTCTTCAGATCAGGTCATCTGGCAATATGGGTTACAGCATTTTTGTTCAGTGCAATTCATTTCCAGTTTTTTGGATTTGTGCCAAGATTTATTCTCGGACTGGTTTTTGGCTATCTCTTTTTTTGGAGCGGGACCTTATGGCTGCCTGTAATTTCACATTTTGTAAATAATGCTGTTCCTGTTATTGGGGCCTGCATTTATGGATGGGATAATATAAATGCACCTTCAGATATTCCTTTATGGAAGCAGATGATTGTACTGCCACTTCCGGTTTTAATCAGTATTGTAATACTACTGTATTTCAGGAATAAAAGTAAGAAGGATGCAGAATTAAGTATGAATCAATCTCCGCTTTAGCTGATATGGCCAGATTTGACTTTGGTCTTATGAAGCTGCTGCATTATTCAGTTCACTTTTCCTATAGAAATAAATGAAGCCATAATCTTCATTCAGAATCTTTTTTCTCTCATCCGGAAGAGTGGTATGAGCTGTTTCAACCTCATTCCATAATTGAAGGATAATATCATCAGCTTCTTTCCGCATACTGCTGTTTATTTCAGTATAATCGCAGGTCTTTTTTGCGAAGGTATTATGATAATTCAAGGCTTCAATGAAATTTTCAAATCTGACTTTTACAACTGCAATTGTAGGATTTGTTATCGGACTGCCTCCCTTCCTGATCCTGAACTCTTCTCCTTCAATAATCCTTCTTCCCCAGCTAATCAGTTCATTTTCAGTGTTCAGTGAGGGAACTGTCGATTCATCTGCTGCCAGTCCATAATGAGCCCTGGTTTCGGCAGGCAGGTCACCACGGAATATTGCCATATTCATTACCCTGATAAAATGTGTCAGATATATCCTTGCCTTCCTCAGGATTTCATTATAGTCTTTGCTTTTCTTACTCTGTGATGACAGAGATTGACGATACAACTTAATGTTGTACTCGAACTGCGGAAGAAACTTCTGCAGCCTTACAATTGTTTTTGAGGAAAATGCCAATTTATGAGGAGGAAGTTCTTTCCCCTTTTCAAGAGCAATCCTCATTGCCTTTATGCGGGCAGTGTCGGTATTGGGTAATCTTCTGTATGGCATAGCCGTCCGGAGTGTTTATAAACTGTTAGTAACTGATGCGAATATAATATTTATTTGTTAATAACCAACAGCATTCGCATTTTAATATAATTGATTATTAAAATGTTCGAATTTTGAATTTCCGGTTTTGTATTGTTGAAAACATTTTCACATAAATATTAATACTGAGAAGACTTGAAAGTGTTACAATTTCAAAAATTAAAACAATTAATTATTATTTGGCAGTTTTGGAATATAGTCATATGAATAGTAATTTAGTAGACTCTATTTAGTCATATAATAATTACGATTATGTTTAAAAGTGAAGTATATATCAAAAGGAGAGAGGAACTCCATAAAAAAATGAAAACCGGACTGGCGCTGTTCATCGGTAATAGTGAAGCGCCAATGAATTATCCTGCTAACACTTATCATTTCAGGCAGGATAGTGATTTTCTCTATTTCTTCGGACTCGACATCCCGGGATTCGCCGGAGTGATGGATTTTGATTCAGGCAAAGACCGGATTTTCGGCAATGATTGCGACATGGACGACATTATATGGATGGGCCCTCAGCCGACAGTTAAAGAGCTTTCCCTTAAAAGCGGGGTTACAAATACCGTACCGCTGCCGAAACTTGAAGAGATTATTAAGGATGCTCTCTCAAAAAACAGAAAGATAAATTTTCTGCCTCCATACCGCGGAGAAACCAAGATGATACTTGGTTCGCTGCTGAAGGAAAACCCCTGCCAGATGAAAACCCTTGCCTCAGTTGAACTGATTAAGGCAGTAATTTCAATGAGATCAATTAAAGAAAAAGTTGAGATTGAGGAGATTGAAAAAGCGGTGGATATTGCATACGATATGCATGTTACCGCAATGAAAATGTGCAAGCAGGGTGTTAAGGAGCAGGATATATTCGGTGCTATCGAAGGTATAGCACTTGCAAAAGGTGGAGGAACCTCATTCCCGATAATACTCAGTGTTAACGGACAGACTCTTCACAACCATGCACATGGAAATATCTTAAAAAAGGGCAGAATGATGGTCACTGATGCAGGCGCGGAAACAAATCTGCACTATTCCTCTGATATTACCCGGACAACTCCGGTAGGAGGAAAATTCAGCCAGCAGCAAAAGGATATCTATGAGATTGTTCTGAAAGCCAATACCGAAGCCATTAAAGCAACCCGGCCCGGCATATCCAACCGCGATCTGCATTTTATGGCATGCAAAATCATTGCATCGGGGATGAAAGAATTAGGATTGATGAAAGACGATGTTGATGAGGCGGTTACAGCCGGCGCTCATGCACTCTTTATGCCTCACGGACTTGGCCACATGATGGGACTCGATGTTCACGACATGGAAGCGCTTGGAGAAAATTTTATAGGATATAATGATAAAGTAAAACGCAGCGACCAGTTTGGACTGGCATTTCTGCGGTTTGCCATGCCCTATAAACAAGGACATGTATTTACCGTTGAACCGGGATGTTATTTTATTCCGGAGCTTATAGAAAAATGGAAAACAGAGGGGAAATTCAGAGAATTCATCAACTACAGCAAAATTGATAGTTACATGTCAATCGGGGGAATACGTATCGAAGACGATGTCCTCATAACCGATAAAGGGCATAAGGTTTTGGGGAAACCAATACCTAAAACAGTGAAAGAGGTAGAATCAATTTGCGCCTGATTGCCTTCTTGCCTGTCCCGGGAAGACTGCAATGCTCTCATGACCAGCTGCATCAACCGACTGGATTCCAAAGAAATAGTTGTCTTTTGAATATGGCAGAATTACCTCATTGCCGGTGACAAATATTTTCTTTTCCCAAAGAGGTTGATAGGTTTCACGCATAAGAATATAGTAACCTGCAGGTTTTACCCCTTTTATAGGCGACTCCCATTTCAAAGTAGTTTTATTTGTCAGTCCGCTTGTAACGATACCGCAACTAACAGGTTCATATGGAGCGAGTGCAAGGTTGGCTATTGTTGCAAGATTTACTCCGGCATTTTTTCTCACATATTCATAATCAACATACTCGGGCAGGTCGCCCAATTGAATTCCGTTCTCCACAGCAGGAATTTTATGTGTTCTGTCGTAGTTCTCATTGTATTCACAAATTCTGACCGCAGTAAATCCCTCCTGGCAGAAAGGTGAATGATCGCCGCCTCTGCCAAACCTGTCGTTCCGGAAAACAAGGGTCACGTTCAATTGCTCCACATATCTT
>JBAWXY010000022.1:0-22825 GCA_037143835.1 Bacteroidota bacterium | reverse complement strand
TAATAGTATCAATCAATACCAAATGAAATAATTAATCCAACAAGTTAATTATTTATTAAATCGCTCCGCGATTCAAATTATCAACTTCTGTACTTCATACTATAATTGAAGAATTCCCCATGCCAGCAGTATAAGAGCTCCGACAACTATCCAGCTTAGCAGGAATCCAATAAGATCTTCACGGTAACGATGGAAGAAATTTATCCATCGCTCTTTATGTCCCCACCCGGGCAAATCGAGCAGTAACAGATCATCGCCTGTTTCTGATGCCAGTGGCTTTTTACCGTCACTACCGGGTTGTTTAGCATCTGATTTTCTTCTCATATTATCGAAAAACGCATCGTTCTTCTCTTTATCTTCCGGCCTCGTTAAAATGCTGACAAACCAGAACACAAAAAATCCGGTGAGCATGGCCAGACCAAAAGGAGCCGGTTTCCATTTATAAACAAGCACTAATTCTCCGACAGAGATAAAATTTGCTACATAATAAGTTGATACAGATATTATTAATGCAGCAGTGGCGCCAAACCTGTTGGCTCTTTTCCATATTATCCCCCCCAGGAATATGATCCCCATAAATGCTGCGAGGGTCTCTGTAAACAGGAAAGCATGCAGAACATTTTTTATACTAAGTGCAAAAAGTACTGCAAGTACCGATAAGCCCAAACCTGAGTAACGTCCCATCCATAAAAGCTTTTGGTCGACAGCTTCGGGATTTATATATTTTTTATAAAAATTTTTAGTAAAAAGGGCGCCGGTATTTACCATAAAATTTGAGCAGGCCGACATATTTGCAGCTACTATTGCTGCCAGCATCAGGCCAATCAGTCCGGGAACAAGAAGAACACTGCAGGCATATCCGAATGCCATTTCGGGATCTGCAAGAATAACTCCGTTTTTAATAACAAGTGCTGCAACAACCAGGCCTGTTAAAGCCCATCCGATTGTGACAAGCCGTTTTACCATTGAACCGAATGTCTGACCAATGCGGCCAGCTCTTTCAGTATTTCCGGTTGCACACATAGATATCATATGAGGTTGTGCTGTTATGCCAACAATTCCGTTTATTGCCAGCATCGCTATTGTAAAGGCGTCTATGCCACTGGCGCTGTTAAAAAGATCAAAGAAATGATCCGGAAGAACTGCCTTCATACCCGCAAATCCATTTATCTCCTTTAATCCCAATGGAATAAGCATTATAGATAAAGTAATGATCAGGAACGACTGGATAAAATCGGTATAAGCTGCAGCTATCAACCCCCCGGCAAAACTATAGATTATGAAAGCTATCGTCATTGCCAGAACAACCATATCAGGGGATATAAGGTTTCCGGAAGCCACTGATATTACCTTTGCAGCACCCTGTAACATAACACCCATGTTAAAAACAAAAAATGAAACAGCAAACAGGGAATATACAAGTCCCATTTTACTGCCATACCGGTCTTCGATTATCTCACCGACTGTTGTCCTCTCACTGCGTCTGTAAAAAGGAGCAATAAGCCAGTAGAAAGGTGTTATCAGCATGTTTTTCCACTGGTACCAGATTGTTGCAAATCCCTGACTGAAGGTTGCGCCTGTCTGTGCCACAGGCATTTCGGCATGTGTTCCCACCCCGAATGCCTGCCCTATCATTATGTACCATTTGAATTTGCGCTCGCCCCTGAAATAGGCGTCGCTGGTTTTAGTCTTTCGTGCCATCCATAATCCGAAGGCTGTAATTGAGATGAAATAGCCGAATAAAACGATGTAATCAATTGTACTCATATTTTGTGTTTATCGTTTCGAGTTTATCGTTTTCTGGAAGAGCCTTTTCATTTCCAAATTTTCAAATTTTCAAATTTTCAAATTCTCAATTGTTTTCCTGATAAACCAGTATCCCATTCAGATAAGTTTTCTTTATTTTCAGCTGATTATCCTCTCTTTGGAACAGAATAAGATCGGCTCTTTTACCCGGAGCCAGCGTTCCTCTGTCGTCAAGGTTATAGATACGTGCAACATTCGCAGACGCCATGTTTATTGCTTTTGTGAGTGAACACCCGGTAAAATTCATCATATTCTCAACCCCTTTTTTCAATGGGAAAGATGCTCCGGCAAGACAGTTCATTTCTGCATTTAACAACATTCCGTCCTCAGTAAGAATAACTTCGCTTTCCAGAAATGAATACTTACCTGTAGCCATTCCTGCAAGATAAATAACATCAGAAGTAAGAATAAGATTATCAGGTCCTTTTACCTTATAGAATACTCTTATTTCCTCGGGAAGAAGATGATGTCCGTCGGCAATAATTGATGGCGTTAGCTGGTCATTCGCAAGCTGCGGCCAGATTGGATTATTATGACGATGGATAAGATTGGCACAACCATTCCCGAGGTGTGTTGATAATCTTACCCCGTTTTCAACTGCATGTCTTATCTGTTCTGCAGATGCATTTGTATGACCCATTGCAGCAACAATTCCATTATGAGTACATAACCTTATAAATTCCATTGCCCCTTCAAGTTCCGGAGCAATGGTTATTTGAATAATTCTTCCACCTGCAGATTTTTGATATATGGTGAATTCATCCCAGGAAGGTTTCCGTATATGCTGAACGGGATGGCAGCCTCTGTAACCCTCCTCCGGTGAAATATACGGGCCTTCAAGATGAAATCCTGGAACAGATTCACGAAGCAGTTCATCTTTTTTAAAAGCATCATTAAGAATCCTGAAGTTTTTAATCAGATTTTCATGGCTGTTGGTGATCAATGTCGGAAGAAAAGAGGTCACTCCATCCCTCCAGATTGCTTTTGTTGCATCTATGACATCTTCTGCTGAGAGTTTGCTCCCGGAAAAATCAACATTTGCATAACCATTTATCTGGTTATCAATAAGACCCGGAGCAATAAAGAGGATGCTCTTTTCATCTTTTAAGCCTGCTATTTCTATAATATTCTCTATAAGTCCATCAACAATTTCTATTCTGACCGGATTCCCGGTTTCATAATGAATACCTTCAATTGGAAAAGAAGCTGTTTTATTTTTTTTCATAAGTTTATGCTTTTACATTCCTTCATCTTTATAACGGGACAATTTCAGATGCCGAATTATTATCAAGGTACAGGTGAAAGTCCGGGTGTTGTTTCAACATTGTTGCCGGAACAATATTAGTCAGATTATTAATAAGTGTATTTCTGACACTTACTGCCTTGACCTTATGCGGCACACAAGAAATAATTGTTTTACACTGCATTATCTGCCATGGGGTCATTGAGACTGCCTTTTCCGGAACATCTTCTATTGATTTGAACCATCCCTCATTTACCTGTTGCAACCTGCATTGATCATCGAGTCTGACAATTATATAAGCCTCGCGGGTGTCGAAGTCTGCAGGTGGGTCGTTAAAGGCAATATGACCATTCACTCCTATTCCAATAAGTCCGATATCAACAGGTTTCTTTCTTATTTCAAGAGTTAATGTCTTAATTTTCTGATCAATATCACCTTCAACATCAACGCTGTGAAATTTTTTGATTCTTATATGGTTAATGAAGCGTTCATAAAGATATTTTCTGAAACTTGCAATATGTGAAACCGGGAGTCCAATATATTCATCGAGGTGAAAAACCTCAACTTTCTCCCAATCTACTTCTTCGTGCAATAAGGATTGAAAAGTCTCAAACTGGGAGCTTCCTGTCGAGACAACCAATCTGGCTTCCCCGTTCAGTCGGATTGCTTCATTAAGTTTACCTGCTGCAAATTGTGAAGCTTTTAATCCCAGTTCAGATGCATTTTTACTTATATTGATTATCATACATAATTTATTTTAAATACGCTCCGTATAAAATTAAAACAATTAATCAGATGTATTTATGTAGCTGATGATTTTTCTCCAACTTTAAACACCTTTTAGCTCATAGTTCGTAGCTCATAGCTGGTAGCTCATAGTTTGTAGAAAATTTCTTCTAATTCGTAATTTCTAATTCTTTTTAACTCTAAACTTTAAGTACTTTAGGCATTTTGACACTTATTCAATCTTTTTTCTATCTTGCGCCAAATTTCGAAATTCTCAATGTTTAAAACTTCCCTTTTACTAAGTACAGCTATACTCCTGTTTTTCAATACTATACTTTTGGGTCAGTCAAAAGGAATAAACCGTGATAAATATCGCATTCATATTGCCCAGACAAATAAAGCAATAAATATTGACGGTATTCTTGATGAAGAACCCTGGATTACAGCCGAACATGTCGGGAAATTCCATTCTGTAACTCCCACCGATACAGGTTATGCCATTGCGCAAACTGAAGTTATGCTCACATATGATGAATCGAATTTTTATGTTGGCGTAATTTGTTATGATCCGACGCCCGGAAAAAGACCTATCGAATCATTGCGCAGGGACTACAATTTTTCGAAGAACGATAACTTTATGTTTTTTATAGACACATATAATGATTTAACCAATGGATTTGCTTTCGGTGTCTCAGCGGCAGGTGCACAAACTGAAGGAGTAGAGCATGATGCACAATTAATTACATACAGCTGGGACATCAAGTGGAAATCGGCTGTAAAGAGCTATGATGACCGCTGGGTGGCAGAGTTTAGCATTCCTTTCCGCAGTATCCGTTACTTTGAGGGAGCTAATGAGTGGGGCATTAATTTTGGACGCCTTGATCTAAAAACTAATGAAAAATCCGCCTGGGCACCCATACCACGTAATCTGAATCACTGCTCTCTTCCTCATACGGGAACGCTGATTTGGGATAAACCTTTGGGCAAAGCCGGGCTTCGTTTTTCCCTTATCCCTTATATTACTGCAAAGGCCACCAGAAATAATCAGGCCGGCGAAAACACAAAATGGAATGGGAATGCCGGTTTTGATGCTAAAATGATACTATCTACATCCATGAACCTTGATCTTACTGTAAATCCAGATTACTCCCAGGTTGAAGAGGACAGGCAACAGACAAACCTTGACCGTTTTGAATTATTTTTTCCTGAAAGACGGCAGTTTTTTCTTGAAAATAGCGACTTGTTTTCAAATCTTGGTACTACTGGTAACCAGCCTTTCTTTTCAAGGCGCATTGGTCTTAATATCCCTGTAATCGGAGGAGGAAGATTAAGTGGAAGGATCGGAAATAACTTGAGAGTAGGGGTAATGGATATGCAAACAGGATCAAAAGAAGAAACTCCATCCAGCAATTATGCAGTTGCAGTATTACAACGACAGGTTTTCAGCAGGTCAAGTATTGTAGGATTCCTGATCAACAAACAGGTTACTGGTAATTATAATGATACTTTGTATTCTGGTTTTCGATATAATAGGGTGGCAGGCCTGGAATATAATCTTGCCAGTCGGGATAATCGGTGGACAGGTAAATCATTTTACCACCAGTCCTTTTATCCTGGCGCTTCGGCTGACGCTGCCACCATTGCAAACAATCTTGTCTATTCTTCACGATCCTTCAGGGCAAGTATTGATCAGACCTGGATAGGTGCTGATTATGTTTCAGAGGCCGGGTATATCAGAAGAACAGGCTACTTTGAAATTTACCCCGGACTTAAGTATATGTTTTATCCGTCTTCCGGTAATATATTAAGCCATGGTCCCGGCTTAGATTTTGATGTTATTTTTGATCCCGGCTTTGAAATGACTGACCGGCAAACACAACTAACATATACCATCGGATGGCAAAACAGAAATCAGCTTTCTTTTAATGTAAGTGATAATTTCGTGAAGCTCAGCAGTTCATTTGATCCTACCAATACCGGAGGAATTAAACTTACTACAGGAAGCGAATATACCTGGCAATCTGCCGGGATTAATTTTTCTTCCGATTTTCGCAAATTGTTTAATTTCACCTTAAATGGCGGATATGGCAGCTATTATAATGGGACCAGATCAACACTTGGGGCTTCTATCAATTACAGGGCACAACCTTATGGAAGTATTGCAATTACTGCCAGTTACAACAATATAACCTTACCGGAGCCATACAACAGCGCAAAACTGTTTTTAATCGGGCCCAGACTGGATCTTACTTTCACTGATAAATTATTCCTTACTTCTTTTGTTCAATACAATAACCAGCTTGACAACATCAATGTAAACATTCGTTTTCAGTGGCGCTATGCCCCAGTGTCTGACTTGTTTATTGTTTACACCGAGAACTCTTTCCCGGGTGATTACAGGATAAAAAACCGGGGGCTTGTATTGAAATTATCGTACTGGTTTAATTGATAATTGAAGCATCTGAAAGCTTCCATATTCATTTAATGACCAGGTCAAGGGTTCACAAAGGAATAAAACGAATGTTGTCAAAAGAGTATCGCCAGAGACAATTATTTAATATGGAAATCCAGAAGAGGTTTATCGCCCAGGTAGGCAACAAGGTTGTCGTTTCTTTTAAGCTGGCCTACACCCGACGGAGTGCCGGTGAATATCAAATCACCTGTTTTGAGAGTAAAGAACTTCGAAACATATTCAACTATCTGATTGAAGCCGGATATCATGTCAGATGTATTACTTTTCTGTACAACTTTATTATTGATCTCAAGCCTGAAATCAAGGTCTCCCATATCCTTAACGCTGCGTACAGGAATAAAACTACCGATTGGTGCAGCGCCATCAAAGCATTTCGATATCTCCCATGGCATTCCGGCTGCTGACTGCCGTCTCTGAAGATCGCGCGCTGTTATATCGATACCAACCGTAACTTCGTCAAAATAGCGTGGGGCAAATTTTGCAGCGATACCCTTGCCAAGTTTGCTGATCTTTATTACGACCTCAACCTCATAGTGGATGTTATCTGAAAAATCCGGCAGAAAGAAAGGTTTGTTGTTTTTCAGGATTGATGAATCAGGTTTAAGAAAGACTACAGGTTTTTCAGGAAGATCCCATCCCATCTCCATGGCATGTTTCCTGTAATTGAGTCCGATGCAGATGATCTTCATTTTATCCCTGAGTTTTTCCGAAAGATCTTAATTTTAACTCAGTTAGCACTTTTTTGGTGTAGAGAGGAAAATCACCGTTCATCATCCATGAATAGTATGCCGGCTCCTCATTAAAAACAAGCTCAACCGGTTTACCCTTATGTTTGCCGAAATTGAAAACCTCAACTCCGTTTTCATCCAGGATTATTCTTCCGGCGAAATCAACATTACTATTAAAAGAACTGTAATCTGCCAGTTTCTCAACATCATTTTCCAGATCTTTATATCTGTCGAGCTGCGATTTCAGAACTTCAAAAGTAGCAGCGGTATCGGCTTTCGAACTATGAGCATCATGAAGATCCTTTTTGCAATAAAACTGGTATGCAGCAGCTAAAGTGCGCTGCTCCTTTTTATGGAAAATAACCTGAACGTCAACATGCCTCCGCTTCCTGAAATTAAAATCAATATTTACCCTCAGGAATTCTTCTGCCAGAACAGGGATATCAAATTTGACGGTATTATATCCGGCAAGGTCGCACCCTTCAAGAAAGGAAACAAGTTTTTTGGCGACTTCTCTGAAAACAGGTGCATTTGCCACATCTTCATCTCTAATCCCGTGGATAGCTGTGGTTTTAGGAGGAATAGCCATTTCAGGGTTTACCCGGGTACTCATCCACTCTTCTTTGCCATTTGGGCTGATCTTCAGAACAGATAATTCAACAATACGGTCAGTTGAAACATTAATTCCGGTTGTCTCAAGATCGATAAAAGCCAGAGGGCGTTTTAGATTGAGATTCAATGGTCAGGCATTTATCATCATTGGCATAAGAAGCATCAGCAGATCTTCCGATTCGTTATCAGTTATTACCGGAAGGAACAGGCCGGCTCTTGTCGGATCAGCGAGTTCAATCATAACATCCTGTGAAGCAATGTTTGCCAGAATCTCGAGCAGGAAGACCGATTTGAAACCGATCTCAATCTCTTCTCCTTCATACTGGCATTTGATCCTTTCATAAGCAGAAATGGAAAAATCAAGATCCTGCGCAGAAACTAACACCTGGTTGCCTTTAAGCTGAAGCTTTACTAGATTACTTGCCTGATTTGAGAATACTGATACTCTCTTGAGTGTATTAGAGAACTCAACCCTGTCAATGGTGATCTTACGGGGATTGTTCTTGGGAATCACTGAATTATAATTCGGATAGTTACCTTCAACCAGACGACATACAACTTTGTAGTCGCTCAGAACAAAAAATGCATTTTTATCATCGAACTCAACAGTTACAGGTCCCACCTCCCTCGGTAAAATATTTTTCAGCAATGAGGCAGGTTTCTTTGGAAGGATAAACGATGCGTTGTCATCAGCGTGTGCATCTGTTCTCTGATATCTTACCAGTTTATGAGCATCGGAAGCAACAAAGGTAATTTTGTCGGTTGAGGCCTCTACAAAGATACCTCCCATAACAGGACGAAGTTCATCATCGGCAGTGGCAAAGAGAGTCTTGTTGATACCTGCCAGCATCACATCGGCATTTATCACAAATGTAAATTTCTTCTCTTTTTTTATAGAAGGCAATGCCGGAAAATCGATCCCGTTCTGTCCGACAACATTGAATTTCCCGTTTTCAGAGCTGATTACTACCGCCATTGTATCCGGATTGATATCAAAGGTGAGAGGTTGCACAGAAAACTCTTTTAAAGTGTCGAGTAATATTCTTGCAGGAAGAGCTATTGTGCCGTCTCCTTGGGTATTTTCAAGCTTCATCCTTGTTATCAGCGTTGATTCGAGGTCGGATGCAGTTATCTCAAGGTCGTTTCCGGAAAGATTAAAAAGAAAATTATCAAGTATTGGAAGCGTATTTTTCGAACTGATTACCCTGCTTATTGCCTGCAGATGACCTAGAAGTTCCGAGCTGGATACTACAAATTTCATACTTGTATCGTTTTAAGTTGGGTTATTGATTTCCAAATTTTACTATTTAACTCAAAATGAATGAATTAAACTATAGTTTATGTTCAATTCTCAATTACCAATATTACAAAAAAAAACTATTCCCTCAAACAAATATTTATTCGGGAAAGAAATATGACCTCTTCATAAGCAAAGGATCAATATCTTGTGTATTTTCTTCTTCTGAAATAGCTATATAGCAATCCTGCAATAATAACAATTATAATAGGCCCGGCAATATTAATAAGCTGCCATTTGAATTTTTCAGCTTTTATCTTCGCACTGTTTAGCAGCCTTAACTTCAGCTCTCTCGATCTCAATTCCATGATTCCATTGTCGTCAACCAGGTAATTAAGGCAATTGATCAGAAAATCCCTGTTTCCGAATACCTCGCCTGTATATTTATCCAGACCCAGTGGATATGGTGTTTCTTCCAATCCTACTCTTCTGACTTCGTTTCTTATAATATCCGCATCGGCAATAACTATCATCTTTGTTTTGCTGCTTTCGGTATTAACCTTGAGATTTTTATCATCCGTCAGGTTGCTTACCATCCTGTTTTTAAAAGCGGATGAAAAAACTCCTTCAAGCAAAACTGCAACAGGCAGATTGGGTTTGTTAAATTCTTTTTCGTCAGGAGTTAATTCTGCTTCTTTAAGACTTATCAGCAAAGGAGGTGAAAGTGTCCGGCTGAATTTTGATGTGGTAAGAAGTACCTTTTTTCTTATAGCGGGATCAAGACCTACTGTGTCGATATAATTTATGAATTCGCCTTTTACTCTGTTCAGGTTTCTTGTAATAGAGTGATTTGCAGCCGGAATAAGCAAAGGGTAATAGACCCATGGAGCAGGGACAAACTGTTGGTTTGTATTGCCACTCCCCCCGACTTTCAGCCTGATTACCATACACTCGAGATCCTGTACAATTGAAGGATTCACTCTGGCCCCATATCTGAATAGCTGATCCTCAATATTTAATGGCCGGTAGAGTCCAACCGTTTCCCCATAGACAAGACTATCGGAGTTTACTGCTACCTCATCAAAAAGCCACATGACTCTTCCCCCATTCATAATGTACTGATCGAGAACCAGTTTATCAGATTCACTGAACTCTTTTTCGGGACCGGCAATTACAACGGCAGCATAGTTGTCGAGTATACCCGGTTTACCTCCGATAATGCCTCTATCGACAGTAAAAAACTTCGCAAGATTAATTGTTATATCTGCCGTTTCAATCTCAGGAATTTCATCATGTCCCTCTATGAATGCGACCTTGTATATTGTATCAGAACTTAAGGTCGCGATTGTTTGTATCATCTCATATTCAAGCCCTTCAACTGAATGAAGAATATTTTGCTCATATGGTATCGAAGGATTATTCTTCAGAAAGTTTACCGGAACTTCAATCCCGTTGTAATTTACTATCATCCCCGGGAAAATTCTTTTCTGTGTCGAACCCCCTTCGGCATCGCCAGCCCTGATATCAACAGGATTTAATCCCTTATTTTCAAGAACCTGGAATTGAGCATTTCTCTGTTGAACATTACTTCCCTCTGCCGGATTGATAAACTCATAATCAATTTTCCGTCCAGAAGCTATTCTGAACTCATCAAGCATCTCTCTGACAGATCTTTTCAGCCGTTTTAAAGGGATGGGCATCTCCCCGTCAAGGTAAACCTGAAAATAAATGTCATTTTTTAAACCTGAAAGCACCTTCCGGGTCGGGTCAGAAAGTGTGTATCTTTTATCTTCAGTAAGGTCAAACCGGAACCTGATCAATGAACTTGCAGAAGCAACAAGTATAACCACCGCAACTGCTGATAATAATTGCAGCCAGCTTCTGAATTTTATGGTTTTGTTTGTGTCAGTAACTGTCATGGCTTAGCTTTTATTCTTCCATTTCCGCGATAACAGATGAAACCTTGTGGCCTCATTTAAGATGACAACAACTGCCACGAAATAGACGACATCTTTGATATCAAGAACTCCTCTGCTTATGGATTTATAATGTTCGTTGATGCCAAGCCTGATTACAAATTCATCCAGATTTTTTAATCCGGGCAGATAAGCAAATGAATCAAATCCCATGAAAAGAAAAAAACATATCAGGACCGCAATTATAAATGCAATTACCTGGTTATCGGTTAAAGATGAAGCAAATATACCAACAGAAGCATAAACTGATGCCAGAAAAAACAGCCCAATAAAAGCGCCCCATATTCCGCCTTTATCGAGGTTCCCAGGCGATTCACCAAGCAGATAAACAGAAATATAATAGATCAGACAGGGCAAGAGTGCAAGTAAAACAAGAGAAACTGAAGCCAGGTATTTGCCATAAATAATTCCTCTTTCGGTAATGGGTCTGGAGTAAATCAGCTCGATAGTACCCAGACGTTTTTCCTCTGCAATCATTTTCATGGTTACAGCAGGTACCAGAAACAGGAACACCCATGGCGAGAGGAAGAAAAGGGTATCAAGTCCGGCATAACCGCTATCGAATATGTTCCATTCACCGGGGAAAACCCACATAAAAAGACTGTTAACCAGGAGGAAAACAATAATCACAATATAACCTGTAAGGCTACTGAAAAACCCACTTATCTCCTTTCTGAAAATCGCAAACATATCGTATTACTCATTTTTAGTAACTGCTGCATTTTTGATGTCGGTAATTAAAACACCAAAATAATAAAAATCAATAATCTGCCGGTAATTGAATCCATTTGCTGCCATCACCATAGCCCCCTCCTGGCAAAGGCCAACACCGTGACCATAACCTTTCCCTTTCAGTATAACAGAATCGCCTTCAGAAACCACTGAAAAAAATGTTGACCGGAGATTCATATCAGTCCTGATAGTCCTTAAAGGCATTGCAAATGAACCCGTTTTGTAATCAACTGACCTTGATTTCTGTATAAAGCTGAGAGCCGTTGGATCATCTGTAGATCCATTATATCCTGATTTCTTTATAAATTCAAACCAGTCTTTAAGACTAAAACTTTTCCCCCATACTGCATTTTTTGAAGAGAGGCAATATGGATCGACCACACTTTTCAGGTATGGCTGACTTGTTAACCATACATCTTCAGATGATGAAGTCTCACCTCCGCAGTTTGAATGGAAAGCCGATATAATCAAAGTACTATCCTTATCAAGTATAACAAGACCCTGCGTTTCCAAAGCTGCCCTGTTAATAAGTGTATCGGGAGATAATCCACTAAAAACCTGACAATGTGTATTATCGCATACATTATACCTGTCGGACAGATGTTTATCGAAATACTTGTACATGTAAGTCCGGGCAATTACAGCCTGTGTCTTGAAATACTCTATATTCTTCCCGCTTCCTCCCTCAGCCTTAACAACTCCGGCAATATATCTTTCTATATCAATATTATTTAAAAGTACAATGGTACCCAGATCGGGAAAACACGTAAGATCACCTGAATAAAATTGCCTGATTGGAGTATTTCCGTTAATCCGCAGAGAGAAAGAATCATAACCGGTTTTCCCTGCCAGTTTAACAGAATCGCATACGAATCCTTCTGCATTTCTCACTTTAACAGCCAGCTTCCCATTAAACCTCGAGATAATGACAGGTTCACCTTTAGTCACAATAAGAGTATCGCCACTGAATGCGTTTAATTCATATTTTCCTTCAGTGACTGAAAAGACTACCGATTCAGGTGCCTTGTCAGAAAACAATCGTACTCTGACCTGAGCTGATATAAAAGCAGTAGAAAGAGTTAATGAAATTGCAATCAGGATTAACTTTTTAAACATCAATTTCTTCCTTTTATCTTTTTCCTTTTGTCTTTTGTCTTTTTAACCATTTCTCTTCAATTCCGCTACCATCTCCCTCGCAATCCTTCCGGAAGCACCTGCCGGACCCAATTTATCTTTCAGAACTTCATAATCGGATAATATTTTTTCTCTTTTTGTTCCGCCGGGCAGAATAGCTTTAAGTTCTGTTAAAAGATTCTTCTCTTTAAGGTCAAATTGCACAAGCTCTTTAATAACCTCAAAGTCCATAATCAGATTGACCAGGGAGATATATTTCACTTTAATCACCATCCATGCAATAAGCATTGAGAAGAAATCACCTTTATAGCATACAACCTGCGGAGTGCCTGTCAGAGCCGCCTCAAGGGTTGCAGTTCCGGAAGTAACGAGAGCAGCCCGGGCAGCATACAATATCTCGTAAGTTCTTTCCTTGATGAGCTTTACCGGCTCATTACCAATGATTTTATGATAAAGTTCATCAGGAATGTTTTTCACTCCGGCCAGAACAAACTGGTACTCGGGGAAATGACGGACCACCCTGATCATTTCAGGAAGGATAAGTTCAATTTCATGCCTGCGGCTTCCGGCAAGGAATGCTATTAACGGTTTATTCTCAATCCCCAGGAATTTGAAAATTTCATCTCTGGCGGGAAATAAAGAGATTCTTTTTTCAGTCTCATCAACAAGTGGATTTCCCCGATATTTGACAATAATGTCATGCTTTTTATAAAAGTCTACCTCGAACGGGAAAATGATGTACATCCGGTCGACATATTTTTTAATCTTTTCAACTCTGCCTTCATTCCATGCCCAGAGTTTAGGAGAGATGTACCAGAAGGTTTTGAATCCGGCATTTTTTGCAAATTCTGCGATCCGAAGGTTGAAACCCGGATAATCAATAAATATTACAACATCCGGCTTGTATTCAGTTATTTGCTGCTTGCAAAGGGAGAGGTTTTTGGTTATGGCTCCCAGGTTTTTAATAACCGCAATGAAGCCCATAAAGGCCAGTTTCCTGTAATGTACAAGGATGGTTGCACCGGCCGATTCCATCAGATCGCCACCCCAGCAGAAGATCTCTGCACTGTTGTCAGCTTCAAGAAGTCCTCTGACCAGATTTGAGCCATGAAGGTCGCCCGATTGTTCTCCCGCAATAATGAAGTACCTCACTTTTTGAAACGTACTTTAAGTTTATCAATATACCAATGCGCAGTCATATCAACAGTAACGGGCACCACAGATACAAAATTATTTGAGATAGCCCATTCATCTGTATCGTTTGCCTCAGGCTCGTGATTCATAAAAACACCTGTCAGCCAATAGTATGTTTTGCCCATAGGATCCTTCCTTTTTTCAAACTCCTCTTTCCAGTTTCCTTTTGACTGCCGGCAAATTTTTATCCCTTTTATTTCATTCTTTTTTGCTGCCGGAAAATTAACGTTCAGGCAGATACCCGGTGGTAGCGGTTCTGAAGCCAGCTTCTTCATAACAATGCGGATATATTTTTTACAGATAGAAAAATCGGCTGTGGGAGAAAAATTATTAAGCGAAAAACCAACAGAGCTGATCCCTGAAAGACACCCCTCAATTGCTGCAGCCATTGTACCTGAATAAAGAACACTTACAGAAGCATTAGAACCATGATTTATTCCGGAAACAACCCAGTCAGGGGGTCTCTCCATTAACTGATTGATAGCAAGCTTAACACTATCAGTCGGAGTTCCGTTACAGGCATAGATCCTGTGCCTGTCATTCTCTTCAAGAAGTTTAACACGTATGGGAGTCTTAACAGTCAATGCCTGCGACATTCCCGACATGCTCTCAATTGTAGATATCAGAACAACCTTTCCAAGCTCCTCCATTACTTCAAGAAGTGTCTTTAATCCAGCAGCATATAAACCGTCATCATTTGTTAAAAGAATCAGCTTATCTTCTTTTTCTAAAATCATAAATAATGTGTTTGATGTACAAAGATAGACAAATACCCTTTCTGTGAATAAAGTATGCTTAGTTCTCAAAACTTTTTTTAAAATTTCTTACTTTTGCAGTCGTACGGATAATTTTTTAAGCTAAACCAAGAAATGAAGATCTCATATAACTGGATTAAAGATTATTTAAAAATTGATCTTGAACCTGCAAAGGTGGCAGAGATACTTACAGGTATCGGACTTGAGACAGAAGGAATGGGTGAATGGGTATCTGTTAAGGGAGGACTGGATGGTGTTGTCATCGGGGAAGTCCTTACCTGCAAAAAGCATCCTGATGCCGATAAACTATCTGTAACCACTGTGGATATTGGCGCTTTACAGCCTCTTCAGATCGTTTGCGGAGCCCCGAATGTTGCTGCAGGTCAGAAAGTTCCGGTAGCGAGTGTCGGTACTGTTGTTTTCAAAGGAGATGAGAGTTTAGAGATAAAAAAATCGAAGATACGCGGAGAATTATCCGAAGGAATGATTTGTGCTGAAGATGAGCTTGGCCTTGGTAATTCACATGAAGGCATTATGATTCTGGATAAAGATGCAAAACCGGGAACAGCCGCAAGCAGCTATTTTAAAGTTACCAGGGATTTTGTTTTTGAGATAGGGCTGACTCCCAACAGGATCGACAGCGGCTCTCATTTCGGAGTTGCAAGGGACCTTGCAGCATACCTGAATCTGAATGCAGATATGAATGGGAAAGCTATCCTGCCTTCAGTAACAGGATTTAAACCTGATAATCACAATAATACTTATGAGGTAATTATTGAAAATACCATTGATTGCCCGCGATACACCGGTATCACAATCAGTGGAGTAACAATAGGAGAATCACCAGAATGGCTAAAGAATAAACTCAGGGCGGTGGGTCTTAACCCTATAAATAATGTAGTTGATATCACCAATTTTGTGCAACACGAAATAGGTCAGCCTTTACATGCTTTTGATGCTGACAAAATTGAAGGTAAGAAAGTCATTATCAAAAACCTGCCTGAAAAAAGCAAGTTCATAACTCTCGATGAAGCTGAAAGAAGCCTCTCTTCAAGAGATCTTATGATTTGTAATTCAAAGGAGGGTATGTGTATTGCAGGAGTTTTCGGTGGAATAAAATCCGGTGTGACTGCCTCAACGAAAAATATCTTCCTGGAAAGCGCATATTTTAATCCTGTTGCAATACGCAAGACTTCAAAAAGACATGGACTGAAAACTGATGCTTCGTTCCGGTTTGAGAGAGGGGCTGATCCGAATATTACTACCTGGGCTTTGAAGAGAGCAATAATGCTTATTAAAGAGATTGCGGGCGGAAAAATTTCATCGGACATAGTTGATGTCTACCCAAATCAGATCAAAAATGCACTGGTTGAAGTTAATTATAAAAATATTAACAGGCTTATCGGAAAGAGTATTGACCGGCCTGTTGTAAAAAGAATTCTTGATCTTTTAGATATAGGAATAAAGGATGAAAACGGAGATAACCTTACACTAGAGATTCCTTCATATCGTGTTGATGTTAAAAAAGAAGCCGATGTTATTGAAGAGATACTCAGGATCTATGGGTACAATAATGTCGGGGTGAGTGACCATGTGAATTCGACTCTTTCCTATCCGGAAAAACCTGACAAGGAAAAGATTGTCAACATAATATCTGACCTGCTTTCGGCCAATGGCTTCGCAGAAATAATGTGCAACTCTCTTAATCCTGCAGCATGGTATGAGCAGAGCAGCGATTTTGACAAGGATGAGCTTGTGATGCTTGCCAATCCCCTGAGTTCCGATCTGAATGCCATGAGGCAGTCTCTTCTTTACGGAGGCCTTAGTTCAATAAGCTGGAACATCAACAGGCAAAATTCTGATCTGAAATTTTACGAATTCGGGCATTGCTACTTTTACCATAAGCCGGGACAATCATACCCGAAAGCAAATAACTTTGTTGAAAAAGCCTCTCTTGATCTTTTTCTTACCGGGAATACCGGCCGTCAGAGCTGGAACTGCAAAACCAATCCTACTGACTTTTTCAACATAAAATCTTCAATTGAGATGATCCTTTCAAGATTGGGAGTTAAACCGGAAAGTTTAACATCAGGCGAAAACGATAAGAAATATTTTGCAGAGTCTTTGTCATATCTGTTTAATAATAAAGTCGTTGCAGAAGCAGGACGTATTTCGAAGAATTATCTCATGAAATTTGATATCGGGCAGGATGTTTATTATGGTCATATTGAATGGGATTTTCTTCTGAAACTGATTAAGACACATACCATCTCCTTCCGTGAGCTTCCAAAATATCCTTCGGTGCGGCGTGATCTGGCTTTGCTGCTCGACAGGGGAATAAAGTTCGGGCAGGTCAGGGAGATAGCATTCCGGACAGAAAAAAACATACTTCATGACATCAGCCTGTTCGATGTTTACGAAAGTGATAATCTTGGTAAAAATAAAAAATCGTATGCTGTCAGTTTTATTCTGCGCGATGATCTTAAAACAATGACAGATAAGAATATCGAAAAGGTTATGAATAATCTCATTAAGGCATTTGAGAAAGAACTTAATGCACAGATAAGGTAATGAAGAAGCTTCCGGATCAATGATTACTCTCTTCAGATCAGTCAAAAACTATTTCTCACTTGTAAAGTTCAGCCATACTGTCTTTGCAATGCCTTTTGCCCTGATAGGTTTTTCGCTTGCAGTATCAAAGGATGAATATGATTTCAGCTTCAGGCTGCTTCTGCTGATAATACTATGCATGATCTTTGCACGGAACGCCGCAATGGGATTTAACAGGCTGGCCGACAGAAGCTTTGATGCTCTTAACCCAAGAACAAAAAACAGGGAGATGCCCTCGGGGATAATTGGTACCAGGGCTGCAGCAGCATTTATCATCATTAATGCTATTCTTTTCATCGTAACAACAGCTTTCATTAACCGGTTCACCCTTTTTCTTTCGCCTGTTGCCCTCCTGATTATTTTAGGATATAGTCTTACCAAAAGGTTTACTTCGCTCTGCCATTTCATGCTCGGTTTGGGACTCAGTCTCGCTCCTATTGGGGCATATATCTCTGTAACAGGTATTTTCAATATTACTCCTCTTATATACTCTTTTATTGTACTGACCTGGGTAAGTGGATTTGACATTATTTATGCTTTGCAGGATGATGAGTTTGACGATTCAAACCATCTCCACTCATTACCATCAGCCACAGGAAGAAAAAAAGCTCTTTCCATTTCCATAGTAGTGCATATAATTACATTCCTCCTTGTTCTCGCAGCAGGTTTCATAGGAAACGGAGGATTTCTTTTCTGGGTTGGTGCAGCAATATTTACCTCATCATTAATATATCAGCACAGGATTGTTAAACATGATGATCTCAGCAATGTGACACTGGCTTTTGGTACAACTAATGGTATTGCCAGTATTCTGTTTGCTATCTTCGTTATTATTGACCTGCTTATCAGGAACCAATAATTTGTACTATATTTCTCCAATAATTGGTCATCTTAAAGTTTTTTCATTTCTTGTCACCTTAAAAAATTAGTCTATGGGAGAATTAGTTATTAAAGAGGTACTCACCAGAAAAGATCGACGCGATTTTATTTTTCTGCCGGAAAAAGTCCATAAGAACGAACCAGATTGGCTTCCTCCTATCTATATGGATGAATGGAAGTTATATAACAAGAAAAAAAATAAATCTTACCAGTATGCTGATGCAATTTTGCTGCTGGCCTACTGCGATAAAAAACCGGTGGGAAGGATTATGGGTATTATAAATAAAAGATATAACTCTATTAATAATGAGCAACACGGACGTTTCTGTTTCATGGAGTGCTTTAACGACCGGGAAGTGTTTCATGCTCTTATAACCAAAGTTGAAGAGTGGGTCAGGCAAAACGGGATGACCAGGATTGTAGGCCCGCTTGGATTTTCCGATAAGGACCCTCAGGGCTTTCAGATAGAGGGTTTTGAATACCCTCAATTCATGACAAGTCCTAACAATTCACCATATATGCCTGAGCTGATCGCAGCTGAAGGATATGAAAAGAAGGTTGATCTTGTAAACTACCTTGGAAAATTGCCTGAAAAATTCCCGCTTATATATGAAAAAGTACTATCACGGGTTGAAAATAACAAAGAATTTAAGATCATTGAATTTAATTCGAAAAAGGAGCTGAAACCATATATTATATCCGTTCTGGAACTTATGAATGAGACTTTTGCGGAAATCTATGGCTTTGTTCCGCTTAATGATAAAGAGAAGACGGATTTTGCAGCCCGTTACCTGCCTATACTCGATCCTAAATTCATTAAAGTCATTGAAACTTGGGGGGAATTGGTCGGATTTGCCATTGGCATGCCGGATTTCAGTAAAGGAATAAGAGAGGCAAATGGGAAATTATTGCCCTTCGGGATTTTCAAGATCCTCAGGGATTCTAAGAGGTCAAAAAAATTACTGATGATGCTTGGCGGTGTTAAGAAGGCTTACAGGGGAAAAGGTATCGAGGTACTTATGGGTGTTAAGATTTTCCAGTCGGGAATTAAGCATAAGATGAATATGATCGACAGCCACCTGATACTTGAAAATAACACCAATATGAGAGCCGAATGGGAAAGAATCGGTTGCCAGGTAGTTAAGAAATTCAGAATATATCAGAAAGAGCTTTAATTTGAAAGCGCCTATTATAAGGCATTTTACTGTCGGGTTGGAAAGGATCTGAACCGGCTTTGTTAATATCCTTTTATTGATTTCCTTTGCGGGTCTAAATTTTACGGATGCAGGATCTCACAATCGGAAAAGAAGGAAAACTCATTTTTCAATTTGCAGCACCAATGCTTCTGGGAAATGTTTTCCAGCAACTATTCAGTGTTGTCGACAGCATAGTTGTCGGAAAGTTTATTGGGAAAGAGGCATTGGCAGCTGTCGGAGCATCTTTCCCTGTGATATTTATCATGGTATCGATGATCATCGGACTCGTTATGGGTACAACGGTGGTTATCTCGCAATACTTTGGAGCCAAGGACTTTGTAAAAGTTAAACGGGCTATCGATACAATGTACATCTACAGTGCAATTGCCGGTATCATAGCAACTGTAATCGGGTTAATTATCAGCGAACCACTTCTTAGACTCTTAGGTCTTCCGGAGGATATCATGCCGCAGGCGGTTCAATATCTCCGTATCTATCTATCAGGAATAATAATATTTTTTGGTTTTAATGGCACAAGTGCTGTCCTCAGAGGACTGGGCGACTCCAAAACCCCTTTGTACTTTCTGATAGTTGCTACGGTCGCAAATATCATCCTCGTCCTTCTGTTCGTAGCGGTTTTTAAATGGGGAGTTGCCGGAGCCGCCTATGCAACCCTCATTGCAAACGGACTGGCTTTTGGACTCGCAATTTACTGGCTGAACAAGACTCATAGATTAATAAAGATAGCGATAAAAGGACTTCATTTCGACAGGGAGATATTCCGGCAAAGCATAAATATAGGACTGCCAACAGGTATACAGCAGACTCTTGTAGCAATGGGGGCTCTGGCATTAATGGGTATAGTTAACAAATTTGGAACCAATGTGATAGCTGGGTTTTCTGTTGCCAGCCGGCTCGATGCTCTGGCAATGATTCCTGCCATGTCATTTTCTCAAGCTCTCTCAACATTTGTTGGCCAGAATATCGGTGCAAATAAACCTGAAAGGATAAGAGCAGGCCTTATTGCCACGTTGAAGATGTCCGGAATTGTAACAATTGTTACAACTATCTTTGTTGTCTTTGGAGGCCATATCCTGATGAGCCTATTTACTAATGACAGTGAGGTTGTCAGGATTGGGGACCAATACCTTACAATAGTCAGTTCATTCTATATTATATTCACTCTCATGTTTATCTTTAATGGTGTAACACGTGGTGCCGGAGATACCCTTATACCGATGTTTTTTTCTCTCCTCTCACTCTGGATCATCAGGATACCAATGGCCTGGTTTTTATCCGGAAAGATAGGTGCTACAGGTATCTGGTGGGCGATTCCCGCAGGATGGGCGATCGGTATGGTATTATCTTACTTTTACTATAAATCAGGACGTTGGAAGAAGAAAACAGTTGTTAAATATCAGGAGAATTTGTAACTTACAACCCTATATTACTTTCAATCTAAACCAACAAAAAGGTAAATGATAAAATCCATGACAGGCTACGGAAAAGCCATAGCTGAAGCTCCGCAGAAAAAAATAACCATCGAAATAAAGTCACTCAATTCTAAACAGCTTGATCTGAATACCAAGCTGCCTTGGCTATATAAGGAAAAGGAGCCTGAAATCAGGAATCTTATAAGTCAGAGACTCGATAGGGGGAAAATTGAATTCACCATCTACTGCGACATGCTTGATGATGAAGTTGTTACGGTCATTAACAAATCAGCAGTAAGAAATTATTACAACCAGTTTAAAGAGATAGCGGCTGAGCTCAAAATAGACCTTGATGATCAGATTTTTACAGCTATAATGAAACTCCCCGACACACTCAAAACCGAAAAACCCGAGATATCGGAAAAAGAATGGGAAATAGTTAAAAATCAAATCATTGAGTCGATTACAATGCTTGACCTGTACAGGATTGAAGAAGGTAATTCAATTATGACCGATCTGAAAAAATGTATCGGGAAGATATTGTCGTTTCTCGAAACAGTTGAGACGTTTGAGGCAGGAAGGATTACAAAAATCAGGGAAAAACTCATGGCTCTCCTTGAAGAGAACCTGGGACAGGAAAACCTTGATAAGAATAGATTTGAGCAGGAACTTATCTTCTATCTGGAGAAATATGACATCAATGAAGAAAAAGTAAGGTTAAAAACTCATTGTGATTATTTTCTGGAGACAGTCAACACTCCATCGCCAAACGGAAAGATACTAAACTTCATCGCCCAGGAAATTGGCCGTGAGATCAATACCATCGGTTCAAAGGCAAACGATGCTTCAATTCAAAAACTGGTGGTGATGATGAAAGATGAACTGGAAAAAATCAAAGAACAGACACTGAATGTATTATAATAATGGAAGGAAAACTGGTAATCATTTCAGCACCATCGGGTGCCGGGAAAACGACAATCGTTAAGCATCTACTCGACAGCGGATTGAATCTTGCTTTTTCAGTATCGGCAACAACCAGGCCGTTAAGAGGCAATGAGACTGAGGGAGAAGACTATTTTTTTCTGACAGTCCCCGAATTCAAAAAAAGGATTGAAAATAATGA
Source organism: Bacteroidota bacterium (assembly GCA_037143835.1). Lineage (GTDB taxonomy): Bacteria > Bacteroidota > Bacteroidia > Bacteroidales > VadinHA17 > LD21. The sequence continues at coordinate 968 of JBAWXY010000022.1, read as the reverse complement.
ATTTGTTGAATGGGAAGAGGTTTATAAAGATCAGTATTATGGTACTCTGAAAAGCGAGTTGGAAAGAATACGGGCAAAAGGACAATTTGTACTGTTTGATGTAGATGTAAAGGGAGGAATAACCCTGAAGAAGAAATTTGGCACAAATTCGATTGCATTATTCATTATGCCTCCATCAGTTGAAGAACTTGAGAACCGGTTAATTAAAAGAGCGACTGACAACCCCGAAAAAATAAAAATGAGAGTTGAAAAAGCAAGGGAAGAGATGAAACTTGCCGATGAGTTCGATACTGTCATAGTCAACCACCAGTTGGATCAGGCAAAGAAAGAAGCCCTGAAAATAGTTTCATCCTTTCTTGGAAGATAAATCAGTTTATTCCGATGGCTAAAATTGGCTTATATTTCGGATCATTTAACCCGGTTCATATCGGCCATATCGCTATTGCCGGTTACATGACTGAATTTGCCGGTCTCGATCAGGTTTGGTTTGTGGTCAGCCCTCATAATCCTTTAAAAAAGAAGGAGACTCTGCTGGCTGATCATCAGCGACTTTACATGGCAGAGCTTGCTATTGGCGATAATGTCAGATTGAAAGCTACAGATATAGAATTCAAACTGCCTGTTCCTTCTTATACTATTGATACCCTGACATATTTAAAAGAGAGATACCCGAAAAATGAATTTTGTCTTGTAATGGGAGAAGACAATCTTTATACCGTTCATAAATGGAAAAATGCAGATGAATTGATTAGCAAATATCCGATTTATATTTATCCGCGACCTGATTCAGGAAACCCATCTTCTCCCCTGCTCGATCAGATCCTTTCATCAGCAGATATACATTTTGTAAAAGCTCCGCTTATGGATATCTCCGGCACCTTTATCCGTGACGGAATAAAAAAAGGGAAGGATATGTCGTATTTCCTTCCGCCGGCGGTGTGGAAGTATATAAAGGAGATGCATTTTTA
>JBAWXY010000021.1:0-22862 GCA_037143835.1 Bacteroidota bacterium | reverse complement strand
TTAATGCTTTTTGTTTTAAGTGTATCATGTACACATAATAATGAAATCAACTGGAAACTTGCCGATAACCCGATCCTTACAAAATGGGCAACTGATGTTGATCCTTTAAAGCCATGGTTACAATATCCCCGTCCGGATATGGTGCGAAATAAATGGATAAATCTTAATGGTCTCTGGGATTATGCAATTACCCCAAAGGATACGAAACCGGAAAAATGGGATGGCTCAATCCTTGTTCCATACCCGGTCGAATCAGCAATTTCCGGGGTAAAAAAGAGAGTTTCAGAAAATGAGAATCTCTGGTATAGAAGATCTTTTAAAATACCATCTGCCTGGAGCAAAAAACGCATCCTTTTAAATTTCGAAGCAAGCGACTGGGAAACAATTGTCTGGGTCGATGGGAAAGAGGTCGGAAAACACCGTGGTGGATACGATCCGTTTATGTTTGATATTACAGAATCTCTGGGCAAACAGAAGATTCATGAGTTGCTGGTTTGTGTCTGGGATCCCACCAATAAGGGAACTCAGCCCCGTGGCAAACAGGTTTCTTCACCAGGAAGTATATGGTATACTCCGACGACAGGTCTGTGGCAAACGGTCTGGATCGAACCTGTAAACGAGTCCTACATTTCTTCTTTCAGAACTGTAACAAATGCTGATAACGGGACCATTACCTTTAAAACTGATGTGAAAAATGCAGGTACCAATTCACTTGCTTTTGCAATAAGAAAAGAGGGAAATAGAATAGCTGCCATCAGCGGGAATACTGATCATGAGATTACTGTACAGATTAAAGATCCGGTACTTTGGTCACCTGAAAACCCTTTTCTGTATGATATCACAATTGAATTAAAAGATGGCAATAAAACAATAGATAAGGTAACCTCCTATACCGGCATCAGAAAGATCGCACTTGGAAAAACGGCTGACGGGTTCACGAGGATGCTTTTAAATAATGAATTTGTATATCAGAATGGTCCTCTCGATCAGGGATTCTGGCCGGATGGAATTTATACCCCTCCTACTGAAAAGGCAATGGTATATGACCTTGAGATGACCAAAAAAATGGGATTCAACATGTTACGGAAACATGTAAAAGTTGAAAACAGGATCTTTTATTACTGGTGCGATAAACTGGGTATTCTTGTCTGGCAGGATATGCCCAGCGGCGATAAGTACATAAGTGGTAACCAACCTGATATCGAAAAGTCAAAGGAGGCAACTGAACAGTTCGAGTTTGAATTGAAACAGATGATCGAAACAAAATATAATCACCCTTCTATTATCATGTGGGTTCCTTTTAACGAAGGCTGGGGTCAGTTTGAAACAGGAAGAATTACCCGACTGATAGCTGATTATGATCCCACAAGACTTGTCAACAGTGCCTCGGGCTGGACCGACAGAGGAACGGGCAGTGTAAATGATATCCATCATTATCCTGATCCTGTTGTTCCTCCGGTTGAGGAGAATAGAGCCATAGTCCTTGGTGAATTCGGGGGCCTTGGACTTCCGGTGCAGGGCCATACATGGGAACAGAAGAACTGGGGATACAGGAATATGGAAGATACGCTGCAGCTGCTTTCCAGATATGAAGTGTATTATGATCAGGTTCACAGGTTCGTTAAAGAGAATGGCTTAAGTGCCACAATTTACACTCAAACCACCGATGTGGAAACTGAGACGAACGGATTGATGACATACGACAGGAAGATAAATAAGATGGGTGTTGAAAATGTTTTCAGGGCAAATCATAATATTATTCCACCTTCACTTGTCTCTCCTGTCAGGATGTTTACTGAAAATTATGTAGCGGAACTTATAAATAACAGACCCGGTGGAAAAATTTTCTATACTACCGATGGCAGCGAACCTGACGAGAATTCCAGGCAATATTCCGAACCTTTTAAATTGTCACAGACCACCACAATAAAAGCTTATACAAAGTGGGAAGATGCACAAAGCCGGGTAGTTTCGTACCAGATTGAGAAAAAAGATGCTATGCCAGCGACACTCCTGAAAACGGGTGCCGGAGGTACTGCCCATATTTCCCCTGAACAGCCTTACCATCTTTATTCTGAAGTTAATCGTAAAAATAGTCAAAATCTGACAGCTCCTGAAACGTAACTATTATTTAACAATTGAGACTGAAAGACGAAAAAAATATTACGTTTGTGGTCTGTGAAAGATACACTTTATCAAGTATGAGCGTTTTAAGTCAATTAAATCCAGCACCAATCTGGATCTACTTTGAAGAGATTTGTAATATACCACGTCTGTCAAAGAATGAAGGAAAGTTAAGGAAATATCTTCTTGATTTTGCGAAGAAAAACAATCTGGAATCAAAAGAGGATGAAATTGGAAATATACTGATTATCAAACCACCTACTCCGGGAATGGAGAACAGGAAAACAGTTGTTCTTCAGAGCCATATGGATATGGTTGGAGAGAAAAATGCCGATTATCCGCATAACTGGACAACTGATCCAATAGTACCTGTAATAATGGATGGATGGGTTACAGCCAAAGGGACAACACTTGGTGCAGACGATGGTATCGGCATTGCGTCGCAAATGGCAATTCTGACAGATAAGAATCTGAAGGCAGGGAGAATCGAATGCCTGTTCACTGTAGATGAAGAATCGGGGATGACAGGAGCGATCAATCTTAAACCTGATTTCTTTTCCGGCAGAACACTTTTAAACCTCGATTCGGAAGATGAAGGGATACTTTTCATCGGATGTGCCGGAGGTATGGACACTATCGGAACAATGAATTATAATACTATTCCTGTAGAAAATGGCTCCTGCGCTTTCGAAATTTCTGTTACCGGGCTTCATGGAGGTCATTCCGGTGATGAAATTCACAAAGGTTATGGCAATTCCGTGAAGATCATGAACAGGATGCTCTTGAACATTTCAAATAAATTTGAAATTTCGGTAGCCACTTTTGATGGAGGTAATCTGAGGAATGCAATACCAAGAGAAGCTTTTGCAACAATTGTACTTAATAAGTCAGATATTGAAACGTTAAAAAACCGGATTGATAGTTTCTATTCAACTCTTCTTGATGAGTTTGGTGAGCTTGAGAAGGACTTAAAGATATCTTACCGGGAAGTTGATCTCCCATCTTTTGTTATTGATAAAGAGAGTCAGAAAAAATTTATTAATGCATTAACCTGCTGTCCTCATGGTGTTATAGCATGGTCGAAAGAAATGGATGACATGGTTGAAACATCTACAAACCTCGCCTCTGCAAAGTTCAGCGACAAGAATACAATTAAAATCGTTACAACACAGAGAAGTTCCGTTGAATCATCAAAACATGAAGTAGCCGCCATGGTTGAATCGTGTCTGAGACTTGCCGGTGCAGAAGTAGTTCATTCTGACGGATATCCGGGATGGAAACCGAATCTTACATCGGAGATACTTAAGATAACCCGCAAATCATATCTTGAATTATTTGAAAAAGAGCCATTGGTAAGGGCAATACATGCAGGATTGGAATGTGGTTTGGTCAATGAAAAGATCAAGGGTATAGACATGATATCTTTCGGACCCACAATCAGAGGGGCACATACTCCCGAAGAGAAGATTGAAATCAAAACAGCACAAATGTTCTGGGACTTGCTGACTGATGTAGTCAGAAACATGCCAGTTAAGTAGTTACAGATTAATCATAAATGAGAAATTCATCTTTACCTGCTCCACACACAGGACAAATATAATCAACCGGGAGATCGCTGAAGGGTACACCCGGTTCAATTCCCCCGGACATATCTCCCTGTTCCGGATCGTAGACATAGCCACAGATGACACATTTATATCTTTCCATTTAACAAATTATCAGGATTTTATTTTTCGTACCACATCAATTAATGGCTCATTTCATTTCCATTACTAACCTTTTTTGTTTTCACAAATCTCAATAAGAACACCGGAAGTTGACTTAGGGTGAAGAAAAGCAATATCAAGTCCTTCTGCGCCTTTTCTCGGAGTGCTATCAATCAGTTTTACTCCCATTTTTTCTGCATGTACTAATTGCTCTTCAATTTTTTCCACAGCAAATGCAATGTGATGAATTCCTTCACCCTTTTTCTCAATGAATTTTCCGATAGGACCCTCAGGATCGGTTGATTCAAGCAATTCGATTTTTGTTTGTCCTACCAAGAAGAAGGCAATCCGTACTTTTTGTTCAGCCACCTCCTCAATATTATAGCATTTTAAACCAAAAACCTTTTCATAGAAACTGATTGCAGTCTCAAGGTTACTGACGGCTATCCCAATATGTTCAATATGTGATGGTTTCATCTTTATTAGTATAATTAATAAAACAAATTTAGCTTATTGCCAGAATCCTGAACAGACAAATATCATAGAAATACCAGCAAAAGTTTTGTCTAGAAAGGAAATTCAACAGGAGTTTTAATGTCAGACTCCACATTTACAGGTTTTTTCGCTGCAACGTGAACAGCATTCCCATTAACGAAAATTGCTTTATAAGGAATGGTGGGACAGGCATATTCGCAATGACCGCAGCCTATGCAGATATCATCAGTAACCTCGGGAATTACCAGATTTCCTTCATAAGGAATCATATGGACAGCTTTTGTCGGACAACTTTCTGAGCATGCACCACAAGCTGTTTTTTCCGTTTTTACAATGCAATTATCCTTTATAAATATTGCTTTACCCAGTTGTGTAAGCTTTTTGGCTTCAAGTACCAGGGGGTGTAAGGCATTGGTTGGACAAATCTCTGTACAAATTGTGCAGTTGTATGTACAAAAACTCTTGTGGTAATCCATTACCGGCTGCATCATACCTGAAATTCCATATTGAGTAAATGCCGGATGCAAAACTCCATTCGGGCAGGCGCTGATACACAATGAACAAGCTGTACAATCCTTATTAAAATCTTCAATCGATACTCCTCCGGGAGGGCATACCGGATGTGTCTTGTTTTCTTTGACTGTCGAGTCTTTCTTAGGTATTGGGGCAGTCTTTTGCTGTCCGTTTGAAACACGCGATAACCCAAACAGAAGCAGGAAAGATCCGGCTATGACCTTACGCTTACTTTCATCAGTCTCATGAACCTTCTTTTTCAATTTCACAATACCATATGAGAGAGCTTTATCCTGGCAGATATTTATGCAATTAAAACAGTCAACGCACCGGGTAACATCAATATCATGATTAAGAAAGTCGATGCAGGAAGATTTACATCCTAATGAGCATCTCCCACATCTGGTACACGCTTTTTCATCAAATTTTATTCTGAGAAGTGAAACTTTAGAAAGAAGGCCGAGTAATGTTCCGACCGGACAGATCATATTGCAATACAGTCGACCTTTTGTAAATGAAAGGACTCCAACAAGAATAAAAAAAGCTACAGGAACGGAATAGACAATCAAAGAAAATCCTTTAACAGGAACATTACTAAGTGTATAGATGTCAAATTTACCAAGTATCCCGGCCAGAAAATTGTTAATCACAATAACAGCCGGCCTGGCAAAATAGGTCATAAACCTGCCGAAAATACTATAAGGGTCAAGCAGGGTGATCATATAGATACCCCAGATCAAAGTAACTATAAGTGTTATAGCCAGAAGAGAGTACCTTAATATAGTAAAGGGCTTTTTAAATCCATACCTCCGGAATTTCCTCTTAAAACGTCCGCCAATCCTGCTGAACAGATCCTGGCCGATACCAAGCGGACATAAGAAAGAACAGTATGTACGGCCTGACAGTAAAGTAAGAACCAGTACAACAAGAAATCCGGCGGCAGCCAATGTTTCAAGATTATAGAACTTTATTACAGATGGAATAAACTGTAAAAACAATAATATGTTGATATATTCAGCAGGAATTATATGTTTTAAGTCAACAAAGACCAGAAAAAAACAGATAAAAATAAGTGTTGAAAATACGATTCGGGTTCTTCTAAGCAAAGGTGACCTCATCAGAAATTACATTTTAATTCTTTTAATATTCAGAGAATCCAGGTTCATATTCCCTAAACCCATTTTATGTGCAATCGGAATATATTCGATCTTTTCTATTGCAATACCAAGCATTTTAGCTGCTGCCGCATCTCCGGCTACCCAGTCGGTAGTAAGTATCTGTGACTTCATTAAAACAATATCTTCCTTTGATACTCCCTGAGGGCCATGTTTAACCATAACATTGTAACAATCGATGACATTAAGTGCCGGCTTTTTCTCGTACAATGCATAGTCTGCAATGCACTGGTTCAGATTATTAGAATGCCAGTAACCCCTATCCCATACGAGTCCCATATTGTTTTTAAGACAGCATGTCATCCGTGTTGAGTTATGATCTTTAAGAACCGGAACATTTATAAAAACATCTGTCTCAAGCAGAAGCTGATGAACCTTGGCACTTTGAAGCTTAATACCTCCCGGAATTTCAATCTGCTGGTAATAGCTTTCCGAGTTGCCCGGGACCACTTTTGCGCCTACAGATTTTGCAGCTTTCTCAATTCCGGAGTTCTTATAACAATTTACCCAGTTATCGCATGTGTGGTCAAATACATAAACCTCTTTGGCACCTGCCTTAAAACAATGTTCAATTATCCTTTTGACAAGCAAAGGATTTGTATTTGCTGCCAGTTCCGGAATAACGTCCCACCCGATATTAGGCTTGATCAGCACTTTCTGTCCTTTTTGAACAAAAGTGCCCATCCCTCCCAGTTCCTGTATCCCGAGGTCGAACATTGCATCAGGATTTCCACCCATGACGGCAACCATATCATATTTGGCAGCTGACGATGTTGATGTCCAGAGCTTTTCATATCCACCCAGACTCAAAGCTGCTCCCGCTGCCATGCCTGCACCAACTGATGATTTAAGAAAGTCCCTTCTTTTCATAATCTTTATAAACTCGTTAATTCAAATGATTAATGGATAAGTGCCGAAAAATACAATTTTTTTTTATTATTCCGTAAAGATTGTAAATAGTATATTAGCAACGGGAAAGTTTGGTTATTCATGTATTTAATGAATTACCTTAACATTTTTCTATTTTTGTTGTTGATATTTAACAAAATCACATCATTTTTTGAATATGAAAATTATCTCTTACGATTGTTTCTCAGGTATCAGCGGAGATATGAATCTTGGCGCAATGATCGATCTTGGCATTGACAAGACATATCTTATTGGTGAACTAAATAAACTTAATCTCAAAGGTTGGGAACTTATTGTGCAAAAAGACCAGAGACACGGTATTACCGGGACAAAAGTTACGGTTAAGCAGACAAGGCATGAGCATGCACACCGGCACCTCTCAGATATTGAAAAGATAATAAATGATTCAAGCCTTGACAATAAGACAAAGGAATTGAGCATGATAATATTCATGAAGATTGCAACAGCTGAAGCATCCGTACATGGAATATCAATAGACAATGTTCACTTTCATGAAGTCGGAGCAGTTGATTCAATTATCGATGTTGTAGGGGCAGCAATATGCTTTAACGCTTTGAAGGTTGACGGAGTACATGTCTCAACCGTGGAATTGGGAAGTGGTTTTGTGAAATGCGATCATGGAAAGTTTCCTGTGCCTGCACCGGCAACTGCAGAAATCATAAAAGGCATTCCTGTTAAAAAAGGGGGTGTCGACTTTGAAGCCACCACACCTACAGGAGCCGCAATTTTATCCGCACTGGGCACAGACTTTAGCGCTGATTTGCCGGTTAAAATTGAAAAAACAGCTTATGGAGTCGGACAAAAAGATCATCACGATGTACCCAACCTTCTGAGGGTATTCCTCGGGGAGACAATATCAGGTTCGGGATCCGGACATGATGCACTTCACCTGGAATGCAACATTGATGATATGAATCCGGAGTTTTTTGAGTATATCTCCGACAGGCTCTTTAAGGCCGGTGCATCTGATGTATTCTATTCAAATATAATAATGAAAAAAGGCAGGCCAGGTATCGAACTTAATGTAATTTGCGAAACAGAATTGGCTGATACTGTAAAAAATATCATTTTTACTGAATCTACTTCACTGGGTATCAGGACATTTCCTTTCAGAAAGGATACTCTGGTCAGAAAATTTGAAACCCTTCAGACCATTTATGGTGATATAACCGTTAAACGATCATTTTATAAAGAGAAAGAAGTCTCCTGCAAGCCCGAATATGACGAATGCAGAAAAATAGCAGCGGAAAAAGGAATTCCCGTCAAGGAGATATACAATAATATAATGGTGTTAATAGTTCAAAGTAAGAAGTAAGAAGTAAAAGACAAAAGGAAAGACAATAATAAAAAGAAGAACCTTAATAAGAAAAAACTATGAATGTTACGGAAGTTGAGAAGCTGCTGAAAGATGTCAAAAATGGACAGACGAGCATAGAAGAAGCTCTGGAAGTACTCAAAAACTTCCCATATACCGACCTTGGTTTTGCTAGAATCGATCATCACCGCGAAATGCGTACAGGTTACCCTGAAATCATTTACTGTGCCGGAAAATCTGTTGAACAGGTTAAAGAAATTTTCAGGGTGATGTCAGAAAGGGAGAATAATGTTATAGGTACCAGGGCAAACCAGGAAATGTATGAAGCTGTCAGGAGTATTTTACCTGATGCTGTCTTTTATTGTGAAGCCCGGATCATCTCCATGCAGAAGAAAAAACCAAAAGCACCTGAAAGCCGTATTGCAGTAATAACAGCCGGTACCTCTGATATTCCTGTTGCAGAAGAAGCAGCTATCACAGCCGAACTACTTGGAAATAATGTCTTAAGAATTTATGACGCGGGTGTTGCAGGGATTCACAGACTTGTTGATAAGCTGCCTGAAATCAGAAGTTGCAGAGCGGTTATTGTGATTGCAGGAATGGAGGGCGCCCTGGCCAGTGTTGTGGGGGGACTTGTTGACAAACCGGTAATTGCTGTACCAACAAGCGTTGGGTATGGTGCCAGTTTCGGAGGCATTTCCGCTCTTCTGGCCATGCTGACCAGCTGTTCTACAGGCGTTACCGTAGTAAATATTGATAATGGATTCGGGGCCGGTTTCGCTGCAAGTATGATTAACCGAATGGAGTGATTATTTTTGCAATGGCAGGGAAGATATTAGTTTCCACAGCATACTTACCACCGGTTGAATACGTCTCCTTAATTTCACGGGCAGATGAAGTATTAGTTGAAAGAGAGGAGAATTACCTGAAACAGACATACCGGAACAGATGTTATATTCTTTCAGCGCATGGTCCTCAGCTTCTGTCCGTACCTGTTTATCTGGGCAGTTTGCATAAAACACCGGTAAAAGATATCAGGATCGATTACTCCAAAAGGTGGCAACAGGTTCATTTAAGGGCCATGACTGCATCTTATAACTCATCACCCTATTTTAAATTCTATTTTGAAAATATTGAAAAGAAAATTTCAAAAAATCATGAATTTCTTCTTGACCTGAACATGGAGCTTACAAATTCAGTTCTTGAAATACTTAAAATGAAAAAGAAAATTTCCTATACCACCAATTTTGAACCTGTTGGGAAAATGGAAAATGATTTCAGATTCAAAATTGCACCGAAGGAAGAATCTCATTTTGCTGTAAAAGAATACTTCCAGGTCTTTAATAACGGTGAGGGTTTTATTCCGGGTCTGAGTATTATTGACCTGGTCTTTAATATGGGGCCTTATGCTGTTGACTATCTTTAAAGGCGTAAAGGGAAAAAAGCTGTAGAGGCTTTAAAGGCTATAAAGGCTGTAAAATACGAGCTACGAGCTACGAGCTATGAGCTATGAGCAAAAAAAGAGGCTGTCTCAAGTGAAACAGCCTCTTTGAAAGGAAGTCATCAAAGTATTAATAGCCAAACTTATAACCTAAAGTAACTGTAAACATGTTTTTAATAGTACTTAAATTGACTGTTGCAGGATCAAAACTGTTATCCAATGGATACAAAAAATATGACTGGGAATACTTGTAATTGGTATACGCGAAGTCGATAGAAACATTTTGTTCCCTGAATCCTGCTCCAAAAGAGATTGAACTATAATCAAGATTTTCATTGTCCTCTCCGGGCTGAAATGCTTTACCGTAATAGCCATATCCGGTTCTCAGATACAACTTATTGAATCTGAATTCACCTCCAATGCGAATGTTGCTGGCGGATTTCAGACTGTTCTTTATATTCATATTCTTTACACTGTAATCATAGCCATCTCCTGTCTCGGAGAACTTGGCCATACTATAATCAATAAACTCGTAATCAGCGCTTAACAATGCAATCTTCTTTATCTGAACAGCAACTCCTGCCAATGCCCTGAAAGGAGTTGTAAGAGCATAATTGAACCTCGTTGTTTCAATAGACCATTCATGGTGACCTCCATTAGTGAAATTTGAAGTGAGGTCTTCATAAAAGGTTTCATTAATCCGGTAAAATGTCGGTGAATGAAATGCAAGACCTATACGAACAGTCTCGATAGGTTTAATTATTGCACCCATTTTAAGTACATAACCGGTTCCTTTATTTTCAGAATGATCTGTATATGTGAAATTTTTGAATTCTGAAGCCAGAGGCACGTCGGTCGATTCGAGATGCTCAAAATGGCTGATATAGTTGATTTTATTGATCCCAAGAGTGGCTCCGAAAAAGATCTTATTTGAGTAGTTACCACCAATAGACAGTGCATGCTCTCCTGTATATCCCTCATTAGTAATAAGTCGTCGTATATTCTGTCCGTATGTCGATGAAGGATTGTTCCCATAATTTGAATAAACGGTGCCATATGATAGTCCGCCAGATCCGACTATTGGGTTTGTTATCCAGGCATCATATGCCATACCTTCAGCATCTACGAGGTCATCTTTTAATATTCCCTCACTATTCCGGGCCCAGTAATCTGCCATTGAACTTGTTGTACTCACCCCCTGAATCCTTATGCTCTGATTCAGATTATTTGTTTTATTGAAGGAATATCCAACATTCAGTGTGATAAGTCCTGTTTCATTGTTGTTTGAGATTATATTACTGACTATACCGGCCTGATTAAGATTAAAATTATAGAGATAATCAGAAGTAATTCCATTGAATCCTGCTGATGAATTGATGTGGAATAACTGCGGAGAAATAGTCAGTTCAGATGACCTGAAGACACCTATCCCTGCCGGATTCTGGCTTAAAGAAGACATATCACCTCCGAGAGCTGTGAATGCCCCACCCATTGACATAAACCTGGCAGTTCCTCCATAAAATACCTGGGAATACCTCAATGCATCATCAACATTCTGGGCAAAAATCCCGGTGAACATTGATAATACTGCTATTATTATCAGACTAATTCTTTTCATAAGATTTCTTTTTTTGTAAGACTAACCCTGCACTCCTTTATTAGAATGAACTATTTCAAAAAGATTATACCGTTTTTAACTACCTCCTGCCTGATGAAGAACCTGATGAAGAACCTGATGAAGAATTAGATGAAGAATTAGATGAAGAACCTGATGAGGAACCGGAGGATGACCCCGATGAAGACCCTGAAGAATAGGAACTTCTTAATTCAGAACCGGAGGATCTGCTGCCTGAAGATGAGTTGTTATAGGAACCCGATGAATTTCCTGAACTGCTTTCTGCACTTCTTCTGGTTGGAACGGAATATTGTACCGAATTGCTGGAAGGCGAAACAGCTCTTCTTTGCACACTATTGACTGAAGAATTGTTCCTTACATTATTATCAGGATTCTGGTAGGAACCCTGATTTGAAGGAGCTCGTACAGAACCGGCGGCGTTATTATAGACCCTGCTGTTATTGACAGCGCCACTGTTCCGGTTAACACCGGAATTAACTCCATCAGAGACTCTGCTATTATTATAGGATGGCCTTGTACTCATACGAGGATTATTATAACTGGGGGTATAGGTTCTGTTAGCGCTGTTGTATTCAGGTCTCGCATTTGTCGAACTTCTCTGTGTGGATGTATTGGTACGTATATTTTCTCCTTTAACAGTCTCCTGGCTCAGTCTTTTGTCAGCCTGATTGACTGCCTGTTGAGAATTGACATTAGTGGAATAAGGATCTCTTCTTGAGGAGCCTGAAGCAGATACATTACTATTCCACCTGGATGAGAGGGTACTTGGCCTTTCTCTTCTGCCATAAGGGACTGAATTCTTTCCTTCGTTATAAAGGGAGTTATAGCCACCACCATAATAACCACCATAGCCACCACCATAATAACCACCATAGCCACCACCAAAATAACCACCATAGCCACCACCATAATAACCACCATAACCACCACCATAATAACCACCATAACCGCCGCCATAATAACCGCCCCCATAATAGTCGTCGTAGTATCCTCCATAACCATAGTAAGGATTATAATAATTGGAATAATATGGGAATCCTCCATAACCAAAACCATATCCGAATGGAGAATAGCCAAAGTCAGAATAGAACGGGTCTCTCCAGTAAGGATCAAAATAATTACCGTAAAATCTTCTTAAACGCCCTGTGTATGAGTAATTATTATAATTATCATATCCCCCACCGTAGTTATTGTTGTTAATAATAATCTGATCGTTATAATCAACAGCATCAGAATACTGATCTGAAACAAGAGTATCGGCGGCATAAATATTATCATAATAGTCTTCAGCTTTTAAAGTCCCTGCAGCTATCTGCTCATTAACAGACGATTTAGCTGTAACTACCGGTTTATCGGCAGCTGAATAGTAAAGATCATCGTATTCTGCCCCGGTATAAAGGCTTGAGGTACAGGAACCCAGGGTCAGAAGTACCAAGACTAATATGTAAGATAATGCTTTCATTTTTATATTCCCCCTATTGTTTTCTAATTAACGAGCAAATATTATACCAAAGAAACAAATTTCTTAACTAACTATTAACGATTCCCTAAATAAAAATATGAGAGCTTCATAAAAGAGGCCCTTTATTATCTTCTTCTGGTCGATTTTTCACTTGATGAAGTTGATTTCGAAGTGGCAGCTTTCGATTCACTCCTCGTTGAAGTACTTCTTCCTTTTGAAGCAGAAGTTCCGGATTTGGAAGAGGATGAGCTTCTTGCAGGAGTACTCACTGATCTTGTTGGAGTGGTATTTCTCCTGGATTCATCTATGTTTTGGCCGTTGTTTGATTTTTCTGTTGAATTGCTCCTTACAACTGCGTTTCGCGGGGAGTTGCCTGTTGAAACTTCCCTTCTTGATACATTTCCTGAAGATGATTCAGAAACGTTATCAGCTCTCCTACCTGATGAATTACCTGAAGATGAATATCGTTTTGAAGAATAATTGTTATAATTATTATATGTATTGTAAACCGGTCTGTAATCGTTATATCCGTGGTTATGCCTATTCCACCCGTAATAATTGTTTGACCATCTGTTCCTTATCCTGACATTAAATATCACCGGGGTGTACCAGTTGTTGTAGTAAAAAGGATCGTAGCCCCAGTAATATGAATTTCCGAAATAAGGGTCATACCCTCCGTTATTGTATCCGTAATCATAGCTATAAACCGGGTAGTTATAAGAATATCCGATTCCAAAACCACCACCTCCATAAATGCTTATTCCCCAGGAATAAGGCTGGTAGTTGTACCAGTATGCATCGGTAAAAACAGGTGCATAATAATTGAATGCTGTATATGACCTGTGAAACCTGTTTATCCGCGATGAAAAGTAGTAGTCATAATCATCGTAATAATTATTGACCACTATCCTGGCATCATCATTTCTGTAGTCTCTCATATCAGCTATCTGAGCCTTTACCGTGGACCCGGTAAGCAGAAGGACAGATAAAATTCCGATGTAGTATTTTGCTTTCATGATGAACCTCCCTTTCTTTTTTGAATAATAACTGAAGATTTTATTTATTTTTACGCAATCTATTTCTTTAAAACTAATAAACAAATACCATACCAAAAAAATGGCGAAGTTTTTAACTAACAGGGAGGAGAATTATTCACAATGGTATAATGACCTGGTTATGAAGGCTGATCTGGCTGAAAATTCAGCAGTCAGAGGATGCATGGTAATCAAACCTTACGGGTATGCCATTTGGGAAAAAATACAGGCTGAACTCGACAGACTATTCAAAGCAACCGGGCATGTTAACGCATATTTTCCATTATTCATTCCAAAATCTTTCTTCAGTAAAGAGGCTGCACATGTTGAGGGATTTGCAAAAGAATGTGCAGTTGTTACTCATTACCGTCTCAAGAATGATGAGAATGGAAAAGGAATTGTTGTTGATCCTACATCTAAGCTTGAGGAGGAACTTATCATCCGTCCTACCTCAGAAACAATAATCTGGCATTCTTACAAAAACTGGATTCAATCGTACCGGGATCTGCCTATTCTGATAAATCAGTGGGCAAATGTTGTGAGATGGGAAATGCGGACAAGGCTGTTCCTCAGAACTACTGAATTCCTGTGGCAGGAGGGTCATACTGCTCATGCAACGCGCGAAGAGGCTATTGAAGAGACTGAAAAGATGATCAATGTTTACGCAGGCTTTGCCGAAAACTCTATGGCTCTTCCTGTAATAAAAGGCTATAAGAGTGAAAATGAGCGTTTTGCAGGTGCACTCGACACTTTTGCCATCGAAGCTCTTATGCAGGATGGTAAGGCTTTACAGTGCGGTACCAGTCATTTTCTGGGACAAAATTTTGCAAAAGCTTTTGATGTTCAGTTTACTGATAGGACCGGGAAGCTTGATTATGTATGGGCTACATCATGGGGTGTGTCCACAAGGCTCATGGGTGCAATTATTATGGGCCATGCCGATAACCACGGACTAGTACTACCTCCTAAACTTGCTCCTATTCAGGTTGTAATAATCCCAATTTATAAAAACATAGAACAACTCGCTACTTTATCTGAGACCGCAAAGAAAATCAAGGCAGGACTGGAGGCATTGGGTATATCTGTTAAATATGATGACAGGGACAATAATAAACCTGGATGGAAATTTGCTGATTATGAGCTAAAAGGAGTTCCTGTACGTCTTGCTATCGGGCCACGCGACCTTGAAAACAAAACAGTTGAAGTTGCCCGGCGGGATAACCTTACAAAAGAGACGATCCCGATTGATAAAGTAAATGAGCATATCCTAAAACTTCTTGATGATATTCAAATCAATATTTTTAATAAGGCTCTGAATTTCAGAAAAGAAAATACCTTTTATGTTGATAAGTGGGATGATTTTCTGAAAATTCTTGATAATCAGGGTGGTTTTATTATGGCTCATTGGGATGGTACAACGGAGACCGAGGAGAAAATAAAAGAGGAGACAAAAGCTACAATAAGATGTATTCCTTTCGACAGTCCGGAAGAGGATGGCAAATGTATCTATTCAGGAAAACCTTCAAAAAGGAGGGTTCTATTTGCAAGATCCTATTAATAATTAGTATTTTAGACGCCAATATCTCATTTTAATAAAGCTCTTATCATGTCCGATCAGAATGAAAAAAAACTGGAAATAATTGGAACTCTGAAAGAGAAATCCCTGCTTAAACAAAAGGTTTATGATAACACACTTGAATCATTCTGCATCGTAAAGGATGTTCTTAAAAGTTTATCGAAAGAGATAAACACAAGTTTAGGTGGGGCAGATTCCAGAATAAGGCTGGAATATACCGACAGGAGTAATTTTGATGCGCAGATAAAGGTGGCCGGTGACATATTGCTTTTCAGCATGCATTCAAACATTTTTCAGTTCGACAGGGATCATCCTGCCTGGAAAACTGCATATATCCAGAAAAATAAGAACAATGCATATTCCGGTATTATCAATATATACAACTTTCTCGCCGATTCATTCAAGTATTCCCGGTTTGATGATCTTGGATATCTGATAGCCAGGATATTTATCAACCATGAGAAACAGTATTTTGTTGAAGGAAAAAGACAGATGGGAATGTTGTTTACGAATTTTGGAAGTGAAGAGATAAGCAAACAATCATTACAACTGATTATCTCCTCCGCAATTCAATATGCTCTGGAATTTGATCTTCTCGTACCACCATACGATATCGTAAAAATTGCCACAGTAGGTCAGGCAGAAGCAAAAATCCAGCATTCAAGGGTGATGACCGGTAAACGTCTTGGATTCCAGTTTAATTCTGATGATGTATTGATCAGCAATCCGCGAGAAACCTGATGTGTAACGTTCAAAAAAAATACAGGAGATCGTTCAGTACTTTGATTTTTGTGGCACTTCTGTTTTTTTGTAATCTTGCATATCCTCAAAACCGGTCAGAAAACGACACCATAATAAGAATTTTACCATGTACTTTTATTCAGATCAGGAATAGTATCTCCTTTTTTTCAAATGATACACTGTTAAGACTACCCTCCTCTCTGATCCCAGCCACTATCATTAGGAAAGATAAAAACCTTGTGTTCTTCGACTCCCTGAAAGTGAGAGCTTCAAAGAACCGGCTAACCAAAAAGCTATATGATTTTATAATTGTTTCTCCCGACACAATCGTCAAAAAACAGATCACAGGAACAAGTGATGCCAGCTATATTAACTATTCCGGTAAAAAGATCCGAAAAATTGACGTACAAAGACTAAATGTCTTCGGAGCTAATATTAATAACCCAGCTTCAATTGAGCCCAAAAAGATTGAGAATTTTTTAAATAAGACACATGTTAATACTAATGAAAGCATAATAAGAAAAAACCTTCTGTTTGCGGTAGGTGATACAATTTCTCCATTGACACTCAGCGATAATGAGAGAATATTAAGGCAACTCTCATACATAGATGATGCAAGGATCATAGTTTTGCCAGTGTCTGACGATGAGGCTGATATTGTGGTCCTTACAAAAGATGTTTATTCTTTGGGCGGTGATTATAGCTACAAGGGGCTCAAAAAAGGTTCTGTATCACTTTTTGAAAAAAATATCTTCGGTATGGGCCATGAATTTGGACTTGAGATACCTTTTGATGCCGAAGCGCCGGATTCACCAGGATTTGGATTTCACTATACGGTCGATAATATCCGGAAATCTTTTCTTAACCTGAATCTTTATTACTTAGATGGACTGGGAGAGAAAACCTATGGATTCAGCCTTAGCCGTAAACTTGTCAGCTCAACTACAAAATATGCGGGTGGGATCTCTGTCAGACAAATGTACACTACTGAAGATCTTGACACCCTTCATGTTCCGGCGCCTCTTAAGTACAATTTTCAGGATTACTGGCTATCGAGGTCGTTTCTGATTAATAAGGAATCAGTTTCAAGAATCATCATCGGGGCCCGTTATACTTTTAATAATGTGTTTGACCGGCCATTTATCCTTCCCTATTCTTATTATTACTTACAGAATTACAAGATATACCTGGGATCTGCCGCCTTTTCAATTCAGAAATATTACAAAACAAATCTTATCTACGGTTATGGGCGTACTGAAGATATACCATATGGCGGATTATTCAGGGTTACTGTTGGAAGAGAGTATAATGAATTTCATGATTTCAGGAAGAGAACATACCTGGGAGCTGAAATTTCCCTGGGAAAATCGAGCAAAAGTCTTGGTTATTTCTACACCTCTGCAGGACTTGCCACTTATTTGAAAGGAGACAAGACAGAACAGGGACTTTTATCACTGAGTATGAAATATTTTTCCAACCTTATAATTGTAGGAAATAATATGATCCGGAATTTTGTTTATATCGACTATACAAGAGGATTTGACAGATATACAGATGAATTCCTTAAGTTTAGCAATGATAATGGTTTTTCAGGTTTTAAAAATGACTCAGTAAGCGGAACCCAAAGATTATCAGTAAGTCTGGAATCGGTTTTATTCAGCCCGATTAATCTTTATGGTTTTAGGTTTGCATTTTTTGGATTTACCGATTTTTCTTTCCTTTCGGGAACAAATGAGATGATCGGAAATGGCAATACCCTTTCAGGAATTGGACTGGGTGTCAGGATCAGAAACGACAACCTGGTATTTAATACATTTCAGGTGAGGTTTGGTTTCTTTCCAAATCCTCCCTCTTATTCAAAAATCAACCATCTGACAGTTTCCGGAGAACAACTGTTAAGACCAAATAATTTTGATTCCGGACCCCCGTCAATAATTCCATACAGGTAATGAACAAAACAATTATTTATTTGTCATATCAATAGTTTATTAATATTAATTCAAAAAAATATGGCTGTTTTAGTTGGAAAAAAAGCACCTGATTTTTCTGCACCTGCAGTAATCAATGGTGGTGAAATTGTAGAAGGATTCTCACTTGAGCAATACCTTGGAAAAGAATATGTTGTATTCTTCTTCTACCCTGCAGACTTTACTTTTGTCTGCCCTACAGAGCTGCTTGCTTTTCAGGAAAGAATTAAGGAATTCAAGGAAAGGAATGTTGTAGTGGTTGCATGCTCGGTTGATTCACATTACTCTCATTGGAAATGGTTACAGACCGAACTTAACCAGGGTGGAATCAAGGGTGTAAAATACCCTGTTGTCTCTGACCTTGCGAAGACAATTTCAGAAAATTATGATGTTCTCGCCGGTAATTATGATTATTCAGAAAAGGGTGATGTTACGTTCAAAGGTACACCTATGGCTTACAGAGGTCTGTTCCTGATCGATAAAAATGGAATTGTAAGACATCAGACTGTCAACGATATGCCTCTTGGAAGAAGTGTTTCGGAAACACTGAGAATGGTCGATGCATTACAGTTTTTTGAGGAGAACGGTGAAGTATGTCCTGCCGACTGGCATAAAGGAGAAAAAGGGATGAAGGCTACACAGGAAGGTGTGGCAAAATATCTCTCAAAGAAATAGTTTATATAGAATTTAACGTAAAGGTATCCGCTGAAAGGATACCTTTTTCTATTTTTGCATTTCAATGTCACTGAATATGCTTAATGAGTTTAAAAAGTTTATTGCAGAAAACAACCTGATAAAACCGGGCGACAGAATATTACTTGCTGTTAGCGGTGGTATTGATTCAATGGTTATGACTCACCTGTTCATCCAACTAGGTAATGAAACAGGTATAGCACATTGCAACTTCTCTTTAAGAGCCAGTGAATCTGATAAGGATGAGGAGATGGTTCGTAAATACGCTGTAAAACACAATATCCCTTTCTACTCAACCCGGTTTGAGACAAAAGCTTACGCAAAAAAGAACGGATTATCTGTTCAGATGGCTGCAAGGGAATTGAGATACACATGGTTCGAAGAAATCAGGAAGGAGAACAGGTACGATACAATTGCGGTTGCCCATAACCTTAACGACAACATTGAAACTCTGATAATTAATCTCATAAGAGGAACCGGAATAACCGGGTTAACCGGAATGAGACCTGTCAGCAACAGGATTATACGGCCATTGTTATTCGCTACACGCCAGGATATTACACGTTATTGCAGTCAGCACCGGATCATCTTTCGTGAAGACAAGTCAAATGCAGATACAAAATATACCAGGAATAAAATAAGGCACCTTGTAATTCCGGTTCTTAAAGAGATAAATCCTTCTATTGAATCAACTCTGAATGAGACAGCCGAAAGATTCACAGGCATAAATGAAATTGTATCAGAATATATTTCCGGGTTACGGAAAATGGTATCAGAACAGAAAGGGGAATTCATCACATTTAATATCAGTCTTTTAAAAGCGCATTTGCATAATAAAGCTGTTTTGTTTGAACTGTTTAAACCATTCAGTATAAATAATGTACAATTAAATGATCTGATTAAAGTAATTGAAGGAAAAACCGGAGGTCAGCTCTTTACCGGTACCCACAGGATCATTAAAAACCGGAAAGAGATAATTGTATCTCATGAAGATATTGGAAATGAAACTTTCTATAGCATCAGAAATATATGTGGGTTTCGAAAGGTTCCTGAGATAGATTCTGCAGGATATGTCGATATTACCGGCAAGTTTGAAATCCCGTCAGATCCTTTTATTGCCTGTATTGATTCTGAAAAGGTATCATTCCCTCTCATTATCAGAAAATGGAAAGCCGGGGATTATTTCTACCCGCTTGGAATGAAACAGAAGAAAAAGCTGAGTGACTATTTTATCGACAACAAATATTCGAGAATTGATAAGGAAAATATACTTATACTGGAATCCAACGGGAAAATTGTCTGGATCATCGGTGACAGAATTGACAACAGGTTCAGGATAACCAAATCGACAAAAAAGGCACTTCAGATAAGATTAAAAATTCCAAAATTGAACAAATGAACAATTGAACAAACGAATTAAGAATTAAGAATAAAATCCGACGGTAATGGATAATAAATAATTTTGACCAGGTCCAGAAGCCAGGAAAAAGACACTAGAAAACAACCCAAAACCCACCCAACAAACCTGAAAGCAGGTTGCAAATGGAGTACAATTTCGGTGGTAAGTGCATAGAAAAGACCGCTGCCTGGGATGTAGTTCAACCTGGTACTTTATGATGCCACATGAAGTCCTGTTTATTAGTCTTAGTTTTTTATTTTAATCGTTTCAGAGAAGTTTGTCTCAGGCGTTTAGAAGAATGATGAACTGTTAATATGTTAACAGTCATAGTGCTGGTAATCTTATAAATGATCCGGTAATTGCTATAAATAATCTCCCTGTATTTGTCCTGTCTGCCCATTTCTGGAACCATACGGCCAATTCTTGGATTTATCTCAAGATAGAGTGTAATATTTATGATTCTCTCAATAGTCAGAGAGGCATATTTTATTGAGTCCTGGGAAATATACTCAGCAATAGATTTTAAATCGGTCAGGGATCTTTGAGTCCAGATTATTTTAACCATGTTTTAAGTTCTTTCTTAACCTGATCTGTAGTAAAGACCCTGCCTTCTTCGATGTCCTTAAGTCCTTCCTCAATCCGATTAAGAATCACAAGTTCTTCAACTATCTGGTCAACCGTGAAACTTTCAGGTAACCTGTCAACTGTCTTTCTAACTTTGTCTTTTGTTAACATGATCTTGTAATTATAGTTTCAAAGATACTAAAAAAGTCAATTAATTTCCATCTGTTTCCACAGTGGATAAATCAACAAAAATGTATAAAAGACACCAGAAGACAACCCAAAACCCACCCAACAAACCTTAAAGCTGGTTGCAGATGGAGCACAAATTTCGGTGGTAAGGGCATAGAAAAAGGTCAGTTCCTGGGATATAGTGCAACTGGGGACTTTATATTGGGCACTGCCCTAAAAAAAATTGGATAGGCTGTACCACATTAAGTCCTGTTTATTAGCTGCTGTTTTTGTTCATTAATCCTTGCTCTTTAGCCAACTTTTAGTTTTGCTATCAATAAAACTTATTATATCGTTGTCTGTATAATTAAGTTCCTTGAATATTTTAGTCATTTCAGCTTGCAACTGGATTTTTACCTGATCAATATAATTAAATGAATATGCCATTCCTTCAACAATTTTTTTTCGTCCTTTTGTAGTTCTCATTTCTGGCATATTTTCTTTAAAAAACTTATGTGCCAAATTGTCTCGAACTTTCTTTATTATTCTTAATTTTTCTATGAGGTCAATATCAAGATAGTTTTGGTACAATAAAGAACGCACTAAAGAACCGAATGTATCCTTAAGAAGTGTTGAATAAAGATCGCTTTTATCCTGCAAGGTTTTTATCTCACCTTTTTTCAATTTAATTGCATAATAGGTTTGTATCATTGATAGTTCACATTCTTGAACCAGATTCATAACTAATCCATAGGCAATATAAATTCTTGCTTTATTGGCTTCTTGAGATAATAACAAATCAAATTCCATAATACATGTGTCTTTTGGATTAAAAATAGCAGCTAAAATATACACTTTTCTGTTGGGCGAGCACTAAAACCCCTGCTTGTGGGTAGGTGCTGTTATCGGCTGTTATTCTTCAATCGTTAGAACTTCTTCGTGATTACAGGATTTACAAACTGCGCTTAATGATTCATTTTCACCTTCTATAATTTCAATGTTTTTACTTCCACATTCAATACAGGCAAATTCACTATCAAAGCCTATATATTTTAAAAATAAGTTTTCAAATAAACTTACTACTGCTGAAGTAAAAAGTAACCCTATTTTTACGTCAGGATACGTTTTATTAGGCGAATGAACTATTGTGGAATTATAGCTCCAAGCAATGTCAATAATTTTCTTTGAATAATTTCTTAAATCTGAATTGCTTTCTCCAGGAATATATAAATTGATAAATTCATTTGCGATTGATTTAAAATCGGACGCTTTAATATTTTTATCCTTAATAATTTCCTGATTTCTTTTACTTAATTCTTTACCTAAATCAATTAGACATTCTCTGCATATTAAACCAATTCCTTGAAATTCTTCTGATTCCAAATCAGCATTAAGTTTTTCGGAAGCCATGTTAAGCTTTCTATTAATTGATTTAACTTGTTGAATATCTAAAGGAATTTCATCAATAATATGTTTAAAGTCTTTGTGATAATCAGCACTCAATCTTTGCGTTATTCCCATATGATAAGAATAGGCTTCGTCAGCAGAAAGATAATTAGCATCTTGTGTATATAGATTCATAGGAGCGTTTTCTCCTTCTACTACCCAAAATGCACCATCCTTGGTTTTAACGTTCCAAACATTTACTTCCGTGCCTAAATCGTTAAAAGTATTTTCACACTTAATGTTAAGAATATCATTTATATCGTATCGTGCGAGATACTCTTTTATGTGCTTTTCGGTTTCAATCCGATATTCAGGAGTCATATTAGTACGCTTTTATAATAACCGATAACGGTTCGCAGCTACCCGCAGGCAGGGAGAATTTACTCCAAACTTCCTACGTGACATCATAATTCAAATCTAAACTTTTATGTCTTACGAGCACGAAAACCCTGCTTGCTGGTAGGTGTTGATATACTT
>JBAWXY010000020.1:0-23550 GCA_037143835.1 Bacteroidota bacterium | reverse complement strand
TGTTTCAACTTCAACCTGCCCAATATATCCTGTTTTTACAGCAGTATCAACAAGAACTGAGTAGTTGCTTAACGTATGAAGTGTGCAATTTTCAGCAGCAAATCCATCTGAGGCTTTTTTAAATTCGTAAGTAAATATTGCAACCATGCCCAGTACATCACATCCGGCTTCCCTGAGGGCTTTGACGGCACTCAGGCTGCTGCCGCCGGTAGATATCAGATCCTCAACTACTACCACCTTCTGCCCTTGTTCATAATAACCTTCAATCTGGTTACCCAGACCATGTTCCTTTGCTCCTGACCTGACATAGATAAATGGTAACCCAAGTTTATCGGCGGCAAGGGCACCATGGGCTATTGCTCCTGTTGCAACGCCGGCTATCATTTCTACCTCCGGGTAGAATTCCCTGACAAGTACAGCAAAAGAATCGCGGATATATGACCTCACCTCAGGAAATGAGAGTGTTTTACGATTATCGCAATAAATTGGGGATTTCCATCCCGAAGCCCATGTAAAAGGATTTGATGGTTGCAATTTAATTGCTTTTATTTGTAAAAGATATTCAGCTGTTTTTTTTGCGATATTCTCCATAAGAATATGTATAAAGTTCATTTCGAAAACAGATTCATAATGATAAGCCCTGAACCTGACCGGTTACAAAAATACGGCTTATTCCATAAATTCTATGATACGAATGAACTTTATAAGATAATAGCAGATTTTCAGTCAGATAAGAGCATCCCCTCCATTAATATTTACGGACCCGACATCAAGCATCTTTGGAAGATCTTCAGGATCTATTTTACAGAAGTGGGTGCTGCAGGCGGATTGGTAAGGCACACATCCGGCAGATACCTCTTTATTGAAAAGAAAGGAAAACTCGATCTTCCCAAGGGGCATATTGAACCGGGCGAAGAACCGGAAACATGTGCTTTAAGGGAGGTACATGAAGAGTGCGGGATTGTCGGCCATAATATCGTCAAACCAATATGTCCCAGTTATCATACCTATAGCTGGGAAGGAATTTCATACCTCAAGAAAACAAACTGGTTTCTAATGCAATATGATGGGGAAATGATTACTGAACCTCAGACTGATGAGGGTATTACGAAAGTTGAATGGCTTTTTCCTGACGAATTAAATAAGATTAAAAGCAGTGCATGGTTGTCGTTGATGGAACTCATAAACTCATCTATTCTCAGGACCAAATGTTTTAATCCTCTTCCCCTTTGTAATCTTTAAGATTAATTGCTCCGGGAACAAACATGGTAGCATCCCCGCCGTTTCTTATAATATCACGTACAATAGTTGAATTAATATGTGTATGTTCGGGGACTGTAAGCAGAAAAACTGTTTCTATGCCGGAAGCCATCACTTTGTTTACCTGGGCAATAGCTCTTTCAAATTCAAAGTCAGCAGATGTTCTGAGTCCCCTAAGGATATAACCTGCGCCATTCCCCCCACAATAATCAACAGTAAGTCCTTCATAATGATCAACTCTCACTCTTGGTTCATTCTGAAAGACTTTTGTTATCATCTCTTTCCTTGTTGCAAGGGGATAGAAGCTTTTTTTCAAAGCATTGGCACCTATGGCAATAATTATCTCATCAAACAGGCTCAACGCTCTTCTTACAATAGCTTCATGTCCGATTGTGATGGGATCGAAAGATCCGGGAAAAACTGCTATTTTCTTCATTAGAATGATATTTTTTTCGGGTTCTTCACTTTTTGTTTAAGCAACGAAAGTTCAAGCACACCCATGATTGTTTCTACATAATGGAATTTCAATCCCCTGATATATATTTCCTTAATGTTTTCCACATCTTTTCTGTTCTCCTCCGAAACGATTATCTCCTTAATGCTTGCCCGTTTAGCAGCAAGAATTTTTTCCTTGATACCACCAACAGGAAGAACTTTTCCTCTCAGAGTTATTTCACCTGTCATTGCAAGGTATTTCTTTACTTTCCTTTGTGTGAATGCTGAGGCAATGGAAGTTGCCATGGTTATACCGGCAGAGGGTCCGTCTTTCGGAATCGCACCTTCGGGAACATGAATATGTATATTCCAGTTTTCGGAGAAATTATCGGGTAAGTCGAGCATTGCTGCATTCGATTTCAGGTATTCAAGGGCGATAATGGCCGATTCTTTCATCACTTCTCCAAGATTGCCCGTAAGAGTCAGCTTGCCGGTACCTTTGCTAATACTGGTTTCTACAAACAATATCTCTCCTCCTGCAGGTGTCCATGCAAGGCCGGTAACAACGCCAGCCTGGTCATTTCCGGAATAAAGGTCCCGGGTATATTTTGGCGGGCCCAACATTTCACTTAGAGTTGCCTGTGAAAGAGCCGGATCATATTCTGTTTCAGAAGCAATGTTCTTTGCTGTAACCCTTACTATTTTTGCCAGACGTTTATCAAGTTCCCTGACACCGGATTCTCTTGTATATTTTTCGATAAGTGTTTCCATCACCTTTTTATCGATGGTGATCTGATCCTGTCTGACGCCGTGATTTTCGAGTTGTTTTGGGAACAGATGCCGTTTTGCTATCTCAAGCTTCTCTTCAACAAGATAACCTGTTATTTCAATCAGTTCCATTCTGTCCCTGAGCGCAGGACTAATAGTTCCAAGATTATTAGCAGTAGCAATAAACAACACTTTTGACAGATCGTATTCCATTTCAAGGAAGTTGTCGTAAAAAGTACTATTCTGCTCCGGATCAAGAACTTCCAGCAAAGAAGATGAAGGGTCGCCCCTGAAATCCTGTCCCACTTTGTCGATCTCATCCAGAATAAAAACGGGGTTTGAGGAGCCGGCTCTTTTGATATTATGGATTATTCTTCCTGGCATTGCACCAATATATGTTTTTCTATGACCTCTGATTTCTGCCTCATCGTGCAATCCACCAAGTGACATTCTGACATACTTTCTGTCAAGGGCCTTGGCAACTGACCTGCCAAGAGAAGTTTTTCCTACCCCGGGGGGGCCATAAAGGCAGAGGATAGGAGATTTAAGATCGCCTTTAAGCTTAAGAACTGCAAGGTGTTCGAGTATTCTTTCCTTTACCTCATCGAGGCCAAAGTGATCCCCGTCGAGGACTCGTCGTGCATTATTAAGATCCAGGTTATCCGTTGTATATAAGTTCCAGGGCAGGTCCAGAAGGGTTTGAATATAGTTTACCTGAACAGAATACTCAGCAGCAGCAGGGTTGAGCCGATGGAGTTTATCAAGTTCCTTCCCGAATACCTTTTTGACATCATCATTCCATTTTTTTGTTTCAGCCTTTTTTTGATACTCTTCAATCTCCTTTTCAATCGGATTTCCTCCCAACTCATTCTGAATGGTCCTCATCTGCTGATGGAGAAGGAATTCCCGTTGTTGCTGATCGAGGTCGCTTTTAACCTTTGACTGCAATTCATTTTTGAGTTCCAGAACCTGAATCTCCTGGACAAGAAACTCGAGCAGCATAAACCCCCTGTCGCGCAAGTTGCTTATTTTCAATAACTTTTGTTTATCCTGAACCTTAATATCAGTATTGGAGCAGATGAAATTTATCAGGTATGTATTATTCTCTATATTTTTTATAGCAAAAGAGGCTTCGGGGCTGATATTCGGATTAATCTTAATAATTTTGAGCGACAAATCTTTCAGAGAGCCAACTATAGCATCAAAATCCTTACTTAAGATCTCCGGTTTTATTTCAGGTATTGTTCTGACTTTTGCCATGAAATAGGGATCATCGGAGACAAGTTCATGTAACACCATTCTTTTACGACCCTGGATAATGGCTGTTGTGGATCCGTCGGGCATCTCAAGAAGCTTAACTATCTGACCAATAGTGCCAACAGAATGAAGGTCCTGGAAATTCGGGTTTTCAATATCAGGATCTTTTTGTGCAACAGTACCGACTATTTTATCGTTGCGGTATGCATCTTTTATCAGTTGAATTGACCTGGGACGACCAATTGAAATCGGAAGAACCACACCCGGGAAAAGCACTGTATTTCTGAGTGATAGTATTGGAATAGTCTCCGGAACCTCAACATCTTCAAGTTCACCGTCATCACCGTCGGCAATAATAGGAATTATATCTCCCTCTCCATCAAGAATATCCGGAAATAATATCTCGCTGACAGGTTTCCTGAATTTCTTTTCCATCTGGTACTTTACTTCTTTCTTTTGCCTTTTGTCTTTATCTTCATGAACTCACCCCCTTGCCCCCTCTCTACTTCGTAAAGAGGGGGTAAACTTCCTACTCTTTACTAGTTACAACTTACTTCTTACTTTACTTTTGTCTTTTTACTTTTTGCTTTTACCTTCATCACATGTGCCAAAATTACATAATATTTTTACATCTGACCCGAAAGAGGGCTATGCAATGATTGTGCCATAGAACAGATAAAAAACAAAAAGCCCCCGGATGGAGGGCTTTTATCTGTTCTGCTTTAACAGTTATTTCTTTTTCCCAATATGATCTTTATAGCGGTTCATAAATTTATCAACCCTGCCGGCAGTATCTACAAGTTTCATTTTACCGGTATAGAATGGATGAGATGTGTTTGAAATCTCAATCTTGAGAAGCGGATATTCATTTCCATCTTCCCATTTAATGTTCTCTTTAGAAGGTGCGGTTGACTTACTAATAAAAGAAGTTCCATTTGACATATCCTGAAATACCACAAACCTGTAATTGCCCGGATGAATTCCATTTTTCATTGCTCTATATTTTTTGTCCTTAATAATCCAGATAAATTCTCCCTGATTAGGGTTTGCAAAATTAATTAACATTATTTAAAATACAAAAGGAATTGTGAAATTATTGATTTTGTTGTGAAATATCATGCTTAAACCTGTGTTTATCAGCCATTTCGTCCTTATATCTTATAAAAGTCAGTTTATCATTGATAAAGTACCGGTAAGTAATGTGTGTTTTTGCTTTCTTTGCGCCAAGGGCTTCATAAATTGCAATCATTTTGGGATTAAAATCACCTACCCATGACAGTTCCAATTCTTTAAACCAGGGTTTCTTTTTAAATACTTTGTAAAGTTGCAGAAAGATCGCAGATTCAACTCCACTGTTCTGATACGATGGATGAACTCCTCCGACGACACCTCTCATTCTGGTCATTTTATGGGTTACCTTGTAGTATGCAACCCGGATCAGATTCCAAAGATGAAGTTTTCCGTTCAGCTGTTTAAGAATCTGGTTCAGATCGGGGAACAGGATGAAGAATGCAATTGGTTTATCATTAAAATAGGCAAACCATATAAGTTCTTCATCGAGGATTCCTTTTGCCTTTTTAAGAGATCCTTTAAGAAATGCCGGATCAAGGGGTGTAAAATCTTCTTTAAACACCGACCATGTTGAGTTATAAATCTCAACAATATCATTTACATACTTTTCTTTGTTTCTGATCTCAAAATGTTGAAATGAATAGCCTGGCCTTTTAGAGAGCCATCCGGCAATTTTCATGATCCGTTCCGGAAATTGTACTATCTCGTTATCTGTTCCACGTACATCTCTGTGGTAAGAATATTGCTCAAAATAGTTTTTAAAACCGTACTCCTCAAAGAAGGCCCTGTAGTACCTTTTATGGTATGGCATACCAAATCCCTGTTGCACGAATCCTTCTACAAGTAATCCCCAGTTATTATCATTTTCACCGAAGTTTACCGGGCCATCCATGGCATCCATTCCCCGTGCAGCAAGCCAATCCCTGGCTGTATTAAAGAGGGTAAAGGCAGCTTCTCTGCTCTCAATAACCTCATAAAAGCCAATACCTCCGGTAGGCTGGTTGTTGGCGGCTGATCTTACACGATCGATAAAAGCTGCTATCCTGCCAATGGTATTATCATTATCATCTTTCAGTATCCAGCGGATTGCTTCGCCATGTTCAAAAGTATGGTTCTTTGCAGGGTCAAACACAGAATCGATACCTGAATCAAGCTGGCAGACCCAATACGGATCTTCTCTGTATAATCCTTTTGGGAAATTAATAAATTCCTTTTTATCGTGTTTTGTTATGACCTCAATTACATGCATGATATTAGTTGTCTGTAAATCAACTATTTGTTGATTCACTCAATTAGTTCTTCGGGTTTTCGGTGCAAATATAGTCAGATTTTTAAAAAATAAAGATGGAAGTCAGAAGACGGAAGACAATATAGCTCATAGCTCGTAGCTGGTAGCTCATAATAATATCTATCAGCTACCAGCTATCAGCCATCACCCTGACACTTGTCGTCTTTTTTAGTGTATATCGATAACCCTGTGGTCGATCAGGATGAAAAGAATGGCGATGAGAACAGAATAAAAAGCATACAGTCTGACAGGGATATATTCAGATGGTTTAATATTCATTTTGATCCACAAGTATCCCGCAAGGAAGATTTTTTCTATTGTATAAACAATAAATGTTGATAGTGCTACTCCAATAATTCCATAACCCCATTTTATCATCAAAAGGCTTAAAGGGATGTTCAATGCCAGTATCAGTACTGCGGCAATAAGTGTAATGTGAGTTTTTTTTCTGCCTACAATTACTGTCTGTGGAAAAACAAGTCTTGGAATTATAAGCAAAGAATAGATAAGAAATATGTCGGCACTTTTTTGAAATTCGGGGTTGAATATACGTGGGTAGATCCATCTTGCAAAAAGCATCATAACCATAGTGGCAGGGAATAGAATGTGCATGATCTGCTTTGACTTAACCTTGATTTTTACAAGAGACTCTTTCATCCTCTCGCGGGTAGAAAATTCAGGAAGCATTGCGTTGCTGAGTCCGCTTGCCAGCATAAGTACAAGAGGAAATTCTTTAGCACCATAGCGGAACCAGGCAAATATTGCCGGATCCCTGTAAACAGCTGAAACAATGACTCCATCAATATATTGAGGTGAACCACTGATAAGTGAAGTTAAAATTAAAGGTATTCCCAGGTAGAGATGTTCCTTCATGAACTCAACCGATATCTTCATTTCGGTATAACGTCTTAATAATACTATTAACCAGGCCCATCTGATACCGGTTATAGCAAGTAATCCGTAAATTGACCAGATTATGTCTTTGCCAAATAATAATGGCGCAATAATAAAGATTAGTTGTGCTGTAAAAGTATAGAGGCCATATTGAAAGATACGATATGATCTGTTGTTAAGGAGATAAATATATTCAATAAGGCATACCGGACTGCTGAGTAATATATATAGCAATAACAGGTTAATATATGGAACATTCCCAGAGAAATGGAAAACCGAGAAATTGTTTTTAATTGAATGACCGAGTGCAAAAAACAGCAGACTGAAAAAGCACATTAAGAGGAAAGCATTAAATATTTCGGGCGATTTAGTTGTTCCATTATCCCCCATTTTCCGGTAGGTTTTATTCCTGTGGTAAAGAGGCAGCAGTGACTGAATAATACCTGTTACCCAGAAAAAGGTTATTAATCCTGCAATAAACATGAACATTTCCCAATGCCCGATCTCGACACGGGTAAGATGTGTAAGATGGCTTTTTGTAAATATTATGCTGATAATAAGGAAGACAACAGGTTTCATCAACTGAAAAAGTTGAAGTCCCGATATATTGTCTATTAATTTTAATCTTTTCAAAACAGGACAAAGACTATATAAGTTCTTCCTTAAAACAACTTTTGTGTTAAAAAATTGTTTAGGAAGGTTCATCTTTTTATGAACCGGTCAAAGATAGTAATTGACTGCAGTATAAGAAAATAAAATTATAATTTTGTGAAATAGAATTTTTGACCTTATTTTGCACTCCTGAAACGGTGGATGTAGTTCAGTCGGTTAGAACGTCGGATTGTGGTTCCGAAGGTCGTGGGTTCGAGCCCCATCTTCCACCCGAAAAAAAAGTAGAGACAGGTCTCAGACCTGTCTCTACTTTTTTTAAAATGATTTCCGACACACTGTGTCAGTTTTCAGTTTTTCTTCTGTTTTGTGGCCTTTGTATCCTCAATTTTTTTAAATCTATAGTATTTTGAATATGCCAGGAATGATAACGCCGTCAAAACGATAACAGCGATATAAACAAACGATGGCACCGGTACCGGATCTCCTGATGCGTATGAGTGGAGACCCGATAAATAATAGTTCACACCAAAATAGGTCATCAGAACTGATGAGAAGGCAAAAAGAGATATCAGGTTGAAGGTAAAGATATCCTTCATACCCGGAATCATCCGTGAATGAATTACAATACTATATATAATTATAGTTATGAGCGACCATGTCTCCTTTGGATCCCATCCCCAGTACCTGCCCCATGATTCATTTGCCCATACAGCTCCGAGAAAGGTTCCTATAGTAAGAAAACAGAGCCCAAGTGTAAGAGTTTTATAATTAATAACTGTAAGTTCATCAATAGTATTGGCTATCCTCTCGCGGTTCTTATTATTCGATAATGCCAGCAGTATCATTGTGATAAGTCCAAGTATTGCACCAAGTCCAAGGAACCCATAGCTGCCTGTAATGACCGACACATGAAGTGTCAGCCAGTATGACTTAAGAACAGGTACAAGGTTGGTTATCTCAGGATCCATAAAGCTGAGATGAGCAACCATAAGAGTCATTGAAGCCAGTACAGCTGTCGCTGAAAGAGCAAAAGCCGATTTGCGGCTGAAAATAAATCCTGCCAGTATTGTAACCCATGAAATAAAGATCATCGATTCATATCCGTTGCTCATTGGAGAACGACCTGCAATATACCATCTGAGACCGAGTCCGAGAGTGTGAAACAGGAACCCTGCAAAAAGCAACATGCCAAGAACCCTTACAAATAAAGAGGTCTCTTTTTTACCCCTGATCACCATGGTAATCAGCCCTATAAGCATGATCAATCCAACAGTTGCATAAAACGGGAAGAGCCGTTCAAAGATGCTGAGTTTATAATACAGCAATTCAGCATTGGTTTTTGATTTTGAAGGAAGATCATATCCTGCAAACCTGGTCTGATATTCACTTACCGATCCGGTAACCTGCCGGGTGACTGCAATATTATTAGTTTGAAGAGCATCTGTAAAAGCAGGAATTATATTCTTCAGATAAAGTGAATCTTCTTTACTCACAGCTTTCCGGAGAGCTTCCTGCGATGATCCCCAGTTATATGTTCCGTCCTTCAGAGGGAATAACTTTAAAAAATCACCTTTATAAATCATAAAGATGATATTCACCCGTTCGTCGATTTTCATCACCTCCTTATCCATCTTGCTTCTATCGCCGGGAGCTTTAGAATAAGCAGCATTAACCTCTTCAGAAATCTTATAAGCTCCGCTGCCATCAAGGTTGACAAGATCGGAAAATGCAGCAAATTTCCCCCTGATACCCAGTTTGCTCTGGAGATCCTTATTTGAAACCCTGATTAAAGGAACATCCTTCCAGTTATTAAAATCGAGATACAGACCCAGGAAGACCTGCATTGAATTTAGCCCTTCAAATTCATTCTCTCTTGTCACCTTCCGGAGAATATCGTAACTCAATGTGAAGAGAGGTTTGGTCCTCCCTTTTTGATCCTGAACGAGTACTTTGCCAAACTCCTCAGATACAGCCTTATCCGGAACTTGTTTCTGGGCATTTACACTTGTAGGTCCTGATAGAAACAAAATCAGAATAATTGCAGGAATAGATTTCCTTATGTTTGATTGCCAATATCCGGCGTTAACATTGCGAAATACTGTGTCTTTGCTGAGCAATGCAAGAATGATAAATATAAAAAGTAGTCCATACCCCGCATAAGTAACCAACATACCGGCTACATCGTGGCTAACAGACAAAATTGTACCTTTTTCATCCTGGTCGTACGATGACTGGTAAAACCGGTACCCTTTATATTTGAGGATATTATTCATGAAGATCATGAAAGGTTTTTCAACATTTGCGGCATTGTCAATAAGGACAACATCACTCTTATAGCCCGACGGACTGGTCGAACCAGGGTATCTTTCGAGAACAAAATCATTAAGCTTAATGCTGAAAGGAAGTATTGTGCTCTTTGAGCCGTAAGTGATCTCAACCGTTTTCCCATCTGTCAGGCAGGAGCCGGAGGCAATTTTTTCTGACTCCCTGTCCCACAAATAGATTGTTGTTGATTCAGTTCCCCTGAACAGATGAAATATAAAGGCATTTTGCCCCGTATTCTGTTCCCCGGGGTTAACAGCTACTGCTTTCTTATCACCGGTATTTGTGATTTCCTCAGCGGCATTGGGGATAATCTTTGCCAGAACCAGTTCATAATCCTTATCATTGATGTTTAGAGTCTTTTTATAATCATCGGCTGATACAGAGGTCATTGAGTATTTTTCCGAGCGGCTGTCAATAATATTCCCGCTGACATCTTTAATGGAATACCCAATATACTTTTCGTTTGAAAAACAGGTATTCTGTTCCTCCCCTTCACGTATATGTATTGCCCCTTCCCATCCGAAATACCGTGTAATACCGGCTCCGGCAATCATAAGAATAAATGAGAGATGAAACAGGAAAACAGGAAGTTTTGCTCTTTTGTATAGTTTTAAAACAACTAACCGTCCAACCAGGTTTGCAGCAAGAAGTAACAAAATCAATTCGAACCACTTCGCATTATAAACCATGCTGTAAGCAGCAGACGACCCAAAGTCATTTTCTATGAAGGTGGCTGCTGCCATTGAAATAGCAAATAAAACAAATAAGATACCCATCAAAACCGGAGAAAAAATAAATTTTATAACTTTCATAATATTAATTAGTTAGACACATTAGCTACATAGTCGGAAGTCGGAAGTCAAAAAACTCTTCGGACTCCGGACTTCTGACTTCTTACCCTTTTTCGGAGATCTGAATAAGTTTTTTCCTGTCAAGGATCTTAATCTTTGACGAATCAGAATAAATCACTCCGGAATCTTCAAGTTCTTTTAATATCCTCACAGCACATTCCTTGGCCATACTTGTCATTTCACCAAGTTCCTGACGTGAGAGGATCATTTCATATTCGTCGTTATGGAACACTTCATCTGAAAAATATAATAAAACTTCCGCAAGCCTGCCAGACATTCTCTTTTGTAACAGGTTGACCATCCGGATATGTGATCTCAGCGATTTTGCACTGATATCTTCGATGAGACTCTCGGCGAATGCTCCGTTAACCCTGACAAGTTGTTTGAAGATATCGAAGCTTATGAAACAGGCCTGAACAGTGGTAATAGCAGACACTGAAAAGGTATGACGTGAATTTACATATGCTCCCGGGCCCATAATTAATCTTCCGGGCAAAGCTATACTCATGATGAAATTCTTCCCGTTTATACCTTCAATGTATGTCTTAGCCATTCCATTTGCCATAAACAATGCATTGGATGTTGGTGATCCCTGCTTTAGCATTATCTCACCTGGTTTGAAGGTTGCTTCGTACCTGTTCTCATTTATCAGCTTCAACTCTGTTTTTGTCAGATGCTGAAAATTCTTCCATTGCCTGGTACAATTTTCACAACTATCTATTAAATTTCCGCCTGACATATTTTCGTTTTTTAGGGATTCAAAAATAAGTTTTTAATAACACAATAAACTACAAAACTAATAAATATCAGCCTATTAATTGATATTTATCACTAACAGACCTTATATCTATCAACTATACATATCGTAAATAGCATAAGAACTGTTAATAAGATAACAGAGGTTTTTGCTACATTGCAGAACGAAATTTTAACTAATAAACCTAATATGAAAAACCCAATCAAATTTTTATCACTGTTAACTGTTACAGGTTTTATTCTCACATCCTGTGAAGGTCCTATGGGCCCTGCCGGGAAAGATGGCCTGGATGGTCTGGCAGGAAAAGATGCAAATGAAACTTGTAAGCTATGCCATAATTCAACTTCAGTTGATTTATTATCAGTACAGTATGAATTTTCGAAACATGGTTACGGTGAAGCAGCATTTGAAGAGTCAGGAAATACCGGATGCTCTCCATGTCACGCACAGGAAGCGTTTAAGTATGTTGTCAAGAACAACACCCCCGTAGCATTTGTAAATACAGCAGGTGTTTACTCTAACCCTTATTCAGCTTCATCTTCTTCTGCGTATGGTGAGATTGGATGCTCAACCTGTCACAGTAGTTTACATACTACTTTTACCGGTGCTGAGTTTTTTCCTTTAACAACTACTGCAGCTGTACCATTAACAATGTGGAGTGGTACAAAAACCATTAACCTGACACAAAAAGGTGGTGAAAGTAATTTATGCGTAAAATGTCATCAACCACGTCCATTTACAAGATCAAATACTACTGATAAGAATGTTCTTAATTACGCCGGGTTGGTCAGTGCTCCAACTGCTGTGTTCTATGATGCGGCTCAATCTAACACTTTGAATGTTCTTAAACCCAGCTACAGAACTCATACCCATTATGGTACTGCCGGTGCTGTTTATGCCGGACAAGGTGGTGTTGAATTTGGAACAGGTTATTCTAATTCATGGCATACTACCGGAGCTTCATGTCAGGATTGTCACATGGCACCAATTACCGGTAGAGCCGGTGGACACACATTTGTGGCTAAAGGAAATTTTAACGGTTGTAATGTTACAGGATGTCACTCTGCAACACCAATAACTTCAGCAACTACAACAAAATACTGGAAACTAACCAGAGATGCTGTTAAATTAAAACTTGATCAGCTTGCTGCAAAACTAACGATTAATGGTGTTGATATTCTGAATAGAAATCCGAATACCAATGAAGCTCTTGGTGGAGTAAACCTTTGGGCCGGAATGACCACAAATAACTATGATGGATATTTAAATATATACGATCCAATTACCAATCCAACAGGTCAAACTTACAATGCAAAAAGTTTCCAATATATTGGAACTCCTGCGAGCACCTGGACACAGGCTCAGAAGGACTATAACGCTACTTTACCATTAATTACTTTGACAAATGCACAAATGGGAGCTCTTATCAACTTCCAGTTATGTCTGAGAGATTATAGTTTGGGTATTCATAATACCGCCTACACTGCAACTTTATTAACTAACTCAATAGCTGCATTACCATAGGCTTACCAGAGTTAAATAAAGAATAATTTATTCCAGGAAAGGCTGACAGAAATGACAGCCTTTTTTTATGGACCCTAATATTAAGCGACGAGAAAAATTATTACCTTTATATTATAATGCAATTGAAACATTATATAACAATATCGTTTAGTTAAGAAAATTATTCGGTTTTCAGGGAATTTGCCGGATTCATAATTGCAGCCTGGTAAGCCTTGTAACTTATTGTAATGAATGTTATTAAAAGGGTCAATAATGCTGCAATAATAAACAGTGGCAGGCCAATTTTAGTCCGGTAAACATAATTTTCTAACCAGTTGCTCATAAAAAGATATGCAATAGGGACAGCAATTACTATTCCGATTGTAACAAGTATGAGAAAATCTTTGGATATCAGCCTCAGAATTATACTCTCGTTTGCCCCGAAGACTTTTCTAATCCCAATCTCTTTTGTCCGCTGTTCAACCATATATGATGCTAATCCAAACAGGCCAAGGCAGGCAATAAGTATTGCAAGGATCGTAAATAGTGTAAAGATTAATCCACGTTTTTCATCGGCTTCAAATTGCCTGTTAAACCTTTCAGCCAGATATGTAAATGTGAAAGGCTGGTCGGGAAAAACTTCTTTCCATTTTGTTTCGATATAACTCAGAGTCGGTTGGGTATCATTACCGGTGAGTTTAATATATACAACATTGTGTCTGGTACGGTAAGCCAGTAAAAGTGATTCGATTTCGTTATACATTCCGGTTTGATGATAGTCCTGCATAACACCGATAACCCTTGCACGAAGTGTGTTTGCATCACCTAACTCAATTTTCTTTCCGATTGGTTCAGACCAGTTCATACGTTTTACGAATGTCTCATTCACAACAATCCCTGTCAGAGTGTCAGAAGGCATATCCTGCTGAAAATCACGTCCTTTGATAATTTTAATTCCAAGAGCTTCAACGAAATCATGGTCAACAACAACAAAATTAACGCCTCTTTGAGCCATACCCTGGTCAGATTCTACGTTGAACAATAATTTTCCTGAACCTTCACCAATAGGAGTGTTTGTTCCACTTACATATTTAATATTAGGATTATCAAGGAGAACTTGTTTCAGTACCGGATACTTTTGAACCATAGCCTGATTCAGCTGAAGGCTGATAACATTTTTCTGGTCAAATCCCTGATCCATTGTCTTCAGATAATTTAACTGCCTGAATACTACCAGTGTGCAAATTATCATTATCACCGAAACAGTGAACTGGATCACAACAAGTATTTTACGGAATAAGCTTCCGGCCGATCCCTGTGTTATTGCCCCTTTTAGGACAATTACAGGACTGAACCGTGAAAGAAAGAAAGCGGGATAACTTCCTCCGAAGATTCCAACTACCAGTATTACACCCAATAAGCTCAGTATAACAACTGGGCTATAAAGAATATGCAGATCGAATGACTTACCGGCAAGCAGATTAAACTTTGGTAATAGTATAATAAGTAAAACAACACTAAATATAAGAGAGATGATTGTAAAGACGGTTGATTCGGCAAGGAACTGAAGAACCAGAGGTCCGCGGCGCGATCCTACAACTTTCCGTAAACCGACCTCACGAGCCCGCCTGGTTGAGCGTGCAGTAGCCAGGTTCATATAATTCATTGCTGCAATAAGTACCAGGAATAGTGCTACGATAGCGAAAATATAAACATAGGTGATACTTCCTGTCGGTTCAGGTTCTCCCGCATTTGTTGAATATAGGTGAATCCTGGTAATTGGTTCAAGGATATATTCTACTGTTATATTTACCGGTCCGAATATTGGTTTCATATATGCGGTATACATCTCCTGCATTTTTGTTTCAAATGCCTTAACATCGTAATTTTCAGGAAACAAAAGGTAGGTGAATACTCCAAAGTTGCCCCACGAACCCAGTTGTTTTGGCAAATTATTCCTTGAAGCCAAAGCTTCAAAGCGAAAATGAGAATTGAAAGTCACATCTTTTATCACACCAGTTACTTCATAGGTACTTGTACCTGCCGTAAGAGTTTTTCCAATAGGATCAGCATTACCAAAGTATTTGGTTGCAATTTTTTCAGTAAGTATAATTTTATTCGGTTCCAGAAGAGCTGTTTTAACTTCCCCTTTTATAACTTCATAAGTAAAAATGTCAAACAGGGTAGAATCGACATAATAGAAGTTCTCCTCATTGAATTCCTTGTCTTCATATTTATATAGCGAGCGAGGCATGTTTATAAACCTTACAAAGGACTGAACCTCAGGATAGTCCTGAACCACCTGTGGCCCAAACGGTATCTGGGCAACGTTCCATGTAAACTGGTCATCAGGCTCGGTGATTTTAGATGAAACACGATAAATCCTGTCAGCTTTTTCGTGATAACGATCATAGCTCACTTCATCAGCTACATAAATAATAAGGAACAGAGCACTGGCAATACCTAAAGTAAGTCCCAGAATATTCAGAATGCTATAACCAAAGTGTTTCAGTATATGTCTGATAGCTGTTTTAATAAGATTTTTTAACATAGGGATAATAATTTGAGATAAGTATATGATGCTATAAAATTAATTTTTATTTTTCGTTGTTCAAACAATGATCTGAACATTAACAGGGCATTAACTCTGCAAACGTTCTTAAAGTATAAAATACCCTTATTGCAGCATAATTGTTTTTTTTTCGTCTATTGAACAAGAAAACAGCAATAAAAAAAACAGCCGGATATCTTTTATAAATATATAACCATATTAAACCCTTTTTATACCAGATTAACATGTTCAATAACCTGATCAAATACAGTTTAAGGTCTTTCAATAGACAACGTGCATACATTATTATTAATATCCTGGGCCTTTCGATTGGAATTGCCTGCAGCCTTCTCATTGCACTATTTGTAATAAATGAGGCAAGTTATGATAAGTATAATACTAAGAAAGACAGGATTTACAGGGCTATACTTAACGGTAAAATCGGGGGGCAGGAAGTTACTATAGCTACATCCGCAGCCGTTATGGGACCTACGATGTTAAGAGAATTTCCTGAAGTTGAAGATTTTCTGAGAATGACCGGAAGAGGACCCACGGTAATTGAGTATAATAACCAGACTTTTACAGAAGAGCATTTGATTGAAGCAGATTCCTCGTTTTTTAATTTCTTTTCAATACCTGTAATAAAGGGTGATCCCAAAAACCTTCTTAATGCTCCAAGAAAAGTAGTCCTGTCGGAGTCAACAGCAAAAAAGATATTTGGTGATGAGAACCCGATTGACAAACCACTTAAAATAGGGTCAGACACAGCGAGATACACTGTTACCGGAGTAATGGCTGATATCCCCGGAAATTCGCATTTTGAGGCTAACATTCTCACCTCATTTATGACCAATCCGAGGGCAAATAATCCGATATGGTTAAGCAACAGTTTCAGCACTTACCTGCTATTAAAACCAAATTCAAGCTATGTGAAAGTGGATGAGAAAATTCCTGAAATGATACTTAAATATGTCGGACCGGAAGTTGAGCAATATATGGGAATAAAGATCACCGATTTCAATTCGCAGGGTAACAAATACAGGTTTTATTTACAGAAGCTTACAGATGCTCACCTTGATCCGTCAATTCAGCAGGAGTTCAAAGCAACCAGTGATCCGAAGTACCTGAAGATATTCGGGAGTATAGCCATACTTATTGTTTTAATAGCTGCAATTAATTTCATGAATCTCTCAACTGCCCAGGCTTCCAGAAGGGCAAAAGAAGTAGGAATAAAGAAAGTAGCAGGATCAACAAGAGGTATGCTTGTTACTCAGTTTCTTTCTGAATCTTTTATCCTTTCTTTTATTTCACTTATTCTTGCATTGATTTTTATTAAAGCAACACTTCCTTATTTTAACAACCTGCTGGGTGCCAGCCTTGTCCTGAATCTTTTTAAGCCATGGTTTACTATCCCTGTGTTGATTCTTTTCTCACTTGTTGTCGGTTTTCTAGCAGGAAGTTATCCGGCCATTTTCCTTTCTTCATTCAATCCATATGAGGTACTGAAGGGAAGTGTAAAAAACAGCATGCAAAACGGCAGATTAAGAAGGGTGCTTGTTGTTTTTCAGTTCGCTGTTTCAATTCTGCTTATAGTTGGCACTATGATAATGTACAGCCAGATTAAATATATGCTGAACAAGGATGTTGGATTCAATAAAGAACAATTAATAGTAATAAACCGCGCTGAAGCACTCGGAACAAAAATGAAATCTTTTAAAGAGACCGTCAGGAATATTCCGGGCGTTGTTAATATTTCAAGCTCCACAGCAATTCCCGGACGTACCAATAATACAAACGGATACATGATGGAAGGAAGAAAGGACGAGACTTTCCTTATGGCGACCAGCTGGGTGGATTATAATTTTCTGGATACATACGGAATGACTCTTGTCTCGGGAAGATCCTTTAATGAATCATTTACCTCCGATAAGGATGTATGTGTTATAAATGAAAGTGCCCTTAAGGAATTTAAAATCACGGATATAGAAAAGACACGATTTATGGAGCCCCGCGATTCAGGAAAAATAAATTACCTGCCGGTTATCGGTGTTGTGAAGAACTTTAACTATGAATCGCTCAGGAACCCGATTCGTCCCTATATTCTTAAATTTCAGAATGATAATATGTTATGGGGGTATATAACCATCAGGTTGTCGGCAAAGAATTATTCTAAAACCATAGGTGCCATTGAAGACAGGTGGAAGGAGTTTGTATCTAATACCCCATTACAGTATTACTTTGTTGATGCGGATTTTGAACAAATGTATAAGCAGGAAACACAGAATGCCCAGATGGCGGTGATCTTTTCAATCCTTGCTATTTTTATAGCAGCTCTGGGACTTTTCGGACTTACATCATTTACAGTTGAGCAACGAACCAAGGAGATTGGGGTAAGAAAGGCGATGGGCTCGTCGGTTACCGGTATTTATTTCGTAATATCCAGGGAAGTGATTATCCTGGTTTCAATTTCGGCTCTGATTGCCTGGCCTTTAATTTACTATATTGCCAGTAAATGGCTGGAGAACTTCTATTACAGAATAAACCTGGGTGTTTTCAGCTTTGTGGCAGGTCTTATTATTGCTCTTGGTATTGCTATTCTTACAATCAGCTATCGAATTCTCAGGGCAGCGCGAGTTAATCCTGCCCAATCACTTAAGTATGAGTAGAAGACATAGTTACAGGGACGAACATTGAGGTATAATTGCAGGTTGAATTTCTGTTTCTCATGCAAAATTAAGTGTTTTGAATTACTGTTCCCGGGTTCTAAAAGTATTCTGAATAAAAGAAGCCTGACAGAAGATAAAAGGATTCTCCTGTCAGGCTCTTATAATTACTGCCCTGACCTTAATACATTTTGTTAATAAGCTGCCCTATCTCATCACGTTTTTTAAGAGGAAAGCTATGACATTTGCCGTCCCTTGTGACAACATTCAATCCTTTAACAGAGAATAGCCCTTTACTGAAATAAATGACCTCCAGTATATTATCGAATAAAATTTCGAGATTAAATTTTTCTGTCGCTTCATTCAAAGTCTTAAAATATATTCTCTGGTTTGTTACTATCAGTTTTCCTTCAATAGTATTATTGTTAATAACCTGGTTTGTGTCACCGGCATTAAGAACAACTTCGTTAGCATTTAATTTTACTGTCATGGCTTTGGTTATTTGTACGACCCTTAAAAACTTATAATTCTGTTTTCCGTTTGTATTATCTGTTATAAAGACGCACATCTCAAATAAATGTTGCAAAGAAGAGAGGATTTTACTTCTTTCTGGTTTTTATAACTATTTTTATTG
Source organism: Bacteroidota bacterium (assembly GCA_037143835.1). GTDB lineage: Bacteria > Bacteroidota > Bacteroidia > Bacteroidales > VadinHA17 > LD21. Next base: position 4,681 of record JBAWXY010000020.1, on the reverse strand, counting down.
AATAAAATGTCTATTTATTTGACACATTTTGCTTTTTATTACGTCTTTTAATAAAATCTTCCAAAATGATCAAAGGCACCCTTCTGATAGTTGATGAAAATAAGGGCATTCTGAATGCACTTGAACTGATAATGCAAAATGAATTTGAAAAGGTTATTACCCTTACTAATCCAAACAGGATAAATGAAATATTGAGAAAGAATGATGTTGATATTGTTATGCTTGATATGAACTTTAAGTCGGGGGTTCATAATGGTAACGAGGGACTTTTCTGGATGAGAGAGGTTTTTAACTACGACAGCAATATCAGTGTCGTTATTGTTACAGCCTTCGGCGATATTGAACTGGCAGTAAAGGCAATAAAGGAGGGGGCTGTAGATTATATTCTTAAACCATGGGACGATTCCAAACTTATCGCAACAATTAATGTGGCCTGGAAACTCAGACTTTCAAGGCTTGAAGCATCAACCCTTAAGAAAGATAATCAACTATTGAAAAATGAGATTAACAAGGGTGAAGAAAAGATAGTTCCTGGGGCTTCTCCAACCATGATTAATGTTATGAACATTGTCAGAAAGGTTGCCGGTACTGATGCCAATGTCCTTATTACGGGTGAGAACGGGACAGGGAAGGAGCTTGTTGCCAGGGAAATTCATAACCTTTCTAAAAGGGCAGGGGAACTAATGGTTAGTGTTGACATGGGTTCAATTACCGAAACACTTTTTGAAAGCGAATTATTTGGTCATGTGAAAGGAGCCTTCACCGATGCCAGGGAGGATCGTAAAGGCAAGTTTGAAGTAGCCCAGAATGGAACTCTTTTTCTTGATGAAATAGGAAACCTTTCTCTGCAGTCCCAGGCAAAACTGCTAAGCGTTCTTCAGAACAGGTATATTGTAAAAGTTGGCTCAAATAAACAGATACCCATTGATATACGACTGGTTTGTGCCACAAATTGCAACCTTATGCAGATGATAAGAGAGGGAAAGTTTCGTGAAGATCTCCTTTACCGGATAAACACAATTATGATAGAGGTTCCCCCATTGCGCGACAGGGTAGATGATATTCCCATACTGGCAAATTATTTTCTCAGAGTGCATGGTGAGAGATATGGTAAGGATGGACTGAAGATCAGTACCCATGCTCTCGAAAAACTGGCCAATCATAACTGGCCGGGAAATGTCAGGGAGCTTCAGCATTCTATTGAAAAAGCGGTCATAATGAGTGATTCTCCCGTTCTTAAACCTTCGGACTTCGTTTTCAGTTCAACACCCAGAAGTGTAATACATAATGAAATCTCACTTGAGGAGATGGAGAAAAAAATGATCCATGAAAGTTTGAAAAGATACAGCAATAATATGAGTATTGTTGCAGGCAAACTTGGGATTACACGGCAGACTCTTTATAATAAGATGAAGAAATTCGGTTTGTAGTTATCCGTTTACTACCTGACCGTCGAATAGATTCACTATTCTGTGAGCATAACCTGCATCTCTGTCGGAGTGGGTCACCATAATAATCGTAGTTCCTTCTTTGTTAAGTTCTGTCAGAAGATTAATAACCTCAATACCATTCTTTGAGTCGAGGTTACCTGTCGGTTCGTCGGCAAGAATCAGTTTTGGATTTGCAACAACGGCACGTGCTATGGCTACCCTCTGCTGCTGTCCCCCGGATAGTTGCTGTGGGAAATGCTTTGCACGGTGTCCGATCTTCATCCTTTCCAGAACGTCTTCCACTCTTTTCTTTCTTTCACTGGTCTTCATCTTCAGATAAATAAGTGGCAGCTCAACATTTTCATAAATATTGAGTTCGTCAATCAGGTTAAAACTCTGAAAAACGAAACCAATATTTCCCTTACGGAAAATAGTCCTGTCACGTTCCTTCAGATTTGCAACCTCAGTTCCGTTGAAAATATAGCTTCCTGATGTAGGATTATCAAGTAAACCCAGTATGTTCAGGAGAGTTGATTTTCCGCATCCCGAAGGGCCCATTACTGCCACATATTCTCCCTCTTTTACATTGAGAGTCACTTTGTTGAGAGCAGTTGTCTCGACTTCTTCGGTTCTGAAGACTTTTGTTAAATCATTAGTTTTAATCATGACTTTAAGTATTAATAGTTATTTAGTTTTTTTAAGAATGAGTTTTTCATTTTTGCCGAAGGTTTCATAACCTGATACTATAACCTTTTCGTCAGGTTGTAGACCTTCAAGCACTTCATAATATCTTGGATTTTTTCTTCCTATTGAAATAGTGCGTTTAAATGCGAATGATTCGGTTGGATCAAGAACAAATATCCACTGTCCGCCGGTTTCCTGGAAGAATCCGCCTATTGGTACAAGAACCGAAATTTTTGGCTGCCCTAATTGAAGACTGGTATAATATGTCTGTCCGGTTCTGATATTATCCGGCATAGTGTCCCTGAAGATCATATCGATCTCAAATGTACCGTTCCTTACTTCAGGATATACCCTTTTCACTACAAGATCATATTCCTTACCCTGTCTGTCGAGCGTAGCTGTAAGCTGTGTCCTCACCCTGTCGATGTAATGCTCATCGATCTGGGCTGTTACTTTATAAGATGTCAATACGTTTATCTGTCCCATATTTGCTCCACGCGAAATTGACTGCCCTATTTCGGGGACTAAAAGGCCCAGTTGGCCATCAACAGGTGCCCTGACATTCAGGTTTTCAGCTCTTTCCCTGACAAGTTTCAGGTTCCTGCGCATGTTGTCGAGATTGTTTATCATATTATCTACCTGTACAGAGCGGAAAACGGAGTCCTGTTTCTGACGTTCAATAAAGAGCTCTCTTGATTGCCGGGCCATATCCAGATCCTCTTTTGAGCGTATAAATTCTTCTCTTGAGATCAGATTATCTTTCATGAGAATGACATTTTGCTGATAATTACGCTCCTTTCTTTCAATATCATATTTCAGAGTGATAAGCTCTCTTTTTATCTGTAACCTATCCTGTTCCATTGCAATCTGGGTATTCCTCAGGAAATTCTCCTTTTCTGCAAGCTGAGCTTCACTGTCAAGAATATTAAGATGAAGGTCGGGGTTTGTAAGTCTTAAGATAATATCTCCTTTTTTTACCATCGATCCCTCTTCAATAAGTTTCTCTTCAACCCGTCCGCCTTCCTGGGCATCCAGAAAGATAATGGTTATGGGTTCAACAGTTCCCGGAACCGTTATGTAATCATTGAATTGATCCTCAATAACGGTTTCAATAATAAGTTTCTCTTTTTCAACCTTATATGTCGAGGTACGATCGGAAAAGAAAGCCATATAAATGAGCACGATCATTGCTATCCCGATACCAAGATATCCGATGTGTTTTTTCTGAATTCCTGTTTTCTTTGGAAGAGGTTTATCCATTTTATCAATAGGGGTATTCATTTCAACTATTTTATTTAAGATTAATTATTTATAATATTTTCGTATTCTCCGGTAGAGTAAAATTGGATTGTGAGTTTCCTGATAAGTAGTTGCAGCTTTGTTCTCAGCGCTTCAGTCTCAGCTTTAAAAAGTGTGGTTTTTGCTGCAGAATAGTCTGTTACGTCGACTAGTCCGGATTCAAATTTCTTCTCAACAGCATTAAACGATTTTTTGTTATACTCAAAATTGGCTCCGGCAGCTGCAAATTCGTCTTTTCCTCTGTTAAAATTCAGGCAGGCATTTTCAATTTCAGTATAGAGGTTATTTTTCTCCAGTTCCAGTCTTAGTGCAGTGTCATCCCTTCTGATCCTGGCAATCTTAATGTTTTTACCTGTGGAATAGTTGTTAAATATTGGTATATTGAGTGAAAGAAATACTGCCTGGCTGTTATTGTTTTTTAACTGGCTTGAGAAAGAAACCTGGTCAGCTGCACCTTCGTTTATAACCTTATAATATCCTGTAAAAACGGCTCCGCCGACAGATAGGCTCGGTGCAAGATTTCCTCTGGCAGCGGCAACCTGTTTTTTTGAAGCATTCAGTTCGAATTCGATTGCTTTAAGGCGAGGAAGGGTTTGTGAAGCAATATTATAGACACTGTCGGTGCTAAAGTTGCTGTCGGTGATCAGCATATTATTCAGATCCGGCATCAGAATATCAAATTCTGAACCCGGTTCAAGCTGAAGCATCTGTTTCAGAGTTGTCAGGGCCTGGCTGGCTGAGTTTTGCGCAATCGTATAAGCAAGTTTGTCAGCCGAAACCTGGCTCTCAATTTCATATTGTCTGGATAAAGCTTCTTTACCTGTTTCCACCATTTTCAGGATTCTGAAAAGTTGTTTTTCTGAGAGATCAAGTTGCATTTTTGAAGCATTCTCGAGTCCTTTTGAATATAAAACCTGGTAATACTGTCCCATTATGTCAACGATAAGGGTATTTCTTGTTATTTTCTCTGTTTCCAATCCGGCTTTAAGCATGAATTTATTGGCTGCAATTGTATTCAGTGTTGAAAAGCCATTAAAAAGCTGGATAGTTGAGTTTATAGAGTAGGAGTTACTAAGGTTTTGTTTAAATGTGATGAGGTTGGTAACAGGGTCGATTGATCTTCCGAATCCGACACGGGCATCAGATCCGAAATTCAGGGATGGCAATACATCCATTTTTGCTTTTGTTAAATTGATCTCTGCTGATTGGGTCTGAAGCCTCTGTCTCTGAAGTCCGATGTTGTTTGTAACAGCATAATTAATGCAATC
>JBAWXY010000019.1:0-24220 GCA_037143835.1 Bacteroidota bacterium | reverse complement strand
AGTTTTTCTCTCCTGCTGATTTCCTTAGCAACTTATGCACAGGATAGAAGAACCACAGAAACAAAGGTTGCTGACCTTCTTGCCCGTCTTCCTGCAAACGACCTGCAGTTTACTGATAAGCTGATGGGAGATATGCTATCGCTCGGAGAAACGGGTATTAAGCAGATTTGTGATCAGATTGTCCCGGCAGGAACCGGCAACGATACCCGTCCCAGGTTTGCTGTTGAAAGCCTGACACGTTTTCTTTCCCAAAAAGGAAAAGAGACAGAAAAAGCAACTTGGGAAAAAACTTGTATCAGTTATGCCACGGAACAAAAAGACAATGGCGTAAAAGACTTCTTTATGAAACAACTCCAGTTTATAGGAGGAAATCAGTCTGCTGAAGCCATGAAGATCTACCTGGGCAGCAAGGATATATGTGACCCTGCACTTGCTGTCATAACTGCTGTTGGTGGAAAAACTGCAGAGACCATTCTGGCTGAATCACTGAAGAAAAGTGATCTTCCCTGTGCCACCGCAGTTATGAATGCTCTTGCATCAATGAAATCGCAAACAGCTGTTAATGAGTATATTACATGGGCTGCTGATAATAATATCAATATTAAAGCTTCTGCTTATAACGCACTCGTTCAGAGTGGCAGCCCGTTAGCTTATCCTGTTCTGTCGAAAGCTGCAAAAGAGGTTTCATACAGGTGGGAGCATACCGGTGCCACTGCTTCTTTGCTTAACTATGCAAAGGTTATAGGTCAGAATGGGGATATCAAAACAATGGATAAGATCTGTAAACTCATCATTTCAAAATGCGACGATAACCTTACTATTCAGAACAAAACCGTTGCTCTTGATACTTATGTCGGCTTTCATGGTATTGATGCAATGGCTTACCTTATCAAAGCAGCGGCCCATCCAAACGACAAGTACAGGAATGCCGCAATGCGAATGTCACTTGCAATTCCGGGAACAGAAGTAGTGAAGAAGTGGATCGATTATTTTCCAAAAGCTATTTCTGCTGCAAAACCTGAAATTATTACCATGCTTGGCGAAAGGGGGGATGAAATGGCATTGCCTCTCATAACTGCTTCATTGTCAGATCAGGATTTAAATGTAAGGAAAGAGGCTGCTGTAGCTATTGTTAAGATAAGTGGAAATAAATCTGTACCAGCCTTGATAGATTATATGATGAAATTCAACAGCGATTCTGATCAGGAGGCTGCAAAATCGGCTCTTATGACTGTTGCAGGCAGCGATAAAATGCCACTTCTTATTCCTGTTCTGAAAGAGGGTACACCTGCTGCCAGGAAAAGTGCAATTGAATTGTTAGCATGGAATAAAGACAATAAATATTTTTCTGAAGTTCTTCCTTTTGCATCATCTACTGACGAACAGATTAAATCAGCAGCCATAAAAGCACAGGCCAGCCTTGCCGGATCAGCTGATCAGGAAAAACTGATTGCACTTCTGGCTGTTACAGATAATCAGGGTTATATTGCGGATATCCAGACAGCTCTTGCTGTTGCTGCAGGTAAAATTTCTGATCCTGAAAAGAGGTCCTCGGCGATTCTGAAAGCAATGGAAGGTAAAATTCAAAAGGAAAAGTTAATTCCTGTTCTTGCAAAAACCGGTGGTCAGGAAGCCCTTGCTATTGTTTTAAAGGAATTTGAAAATGGAAATTCAGCGATGCGCGATATCTGCTTCAAGGCACTTACAAGTTGGCGCGATTATTCAGCATCATCAGCATTATATGAGATATGTTCATCAGGTAATAAAACTTTTGAAGGTCCGGCTTTTGAAGGTTATATCAGACAAATTAAGTCCGCTGATTTGCCCGATGAACAGAAGTTACTTCTTTACAGAAAGATTATGCCCTTTGCCCTAAGCTCTGAGCGAAAAAATGAAGTTCTGACCGAAATAGGAAAGCTTAAGACTTATCAGGCACTTTATTTTGTGGCAAACTACCTTGATGATCCTGCTACATCTGCTGCAGCTGCCAAAGCTGCTATGTTGATAGCACTTCCCTCGGTAAGTTCAAAAGCAGGAATGTACGGTAACCTGGTAAAAGAGATTCTCATCAAGGCAACCGGTAAAATTAAAGGGCAGGAGAGTGAGTATGATAAAGAGATGATAAACAAATATTTGGCCGGGATGCCTACTGATTTGGAGTTCAGGGATATTAGCGAAAAAGAATATAATCTTACTCCTGAGGAAAAGGCTGAAGGATTTGTTGCTCTCTTCAATGGAAGGAACCTCGATAACTGGGTGGGGAACAAAGAGTCGTATATAGCTGAAGACGCAATGATCGTCGTCAAACCGAGTGACGGCTCCGGTGGAAACCTATATACTGAAAAAGAGTATGCCGACTTTATTTTCCGTTTTGAATTTCTGCTTACCCCTGCTGCAAATAATGGTCTTGGTATAAGAGCTCCTCTCACTGGTGATGCTGCTTATGTAGGAATGGAACTTCAGATACTCGATGACACAGCCCCGGTTTATGCAAACCTGCAGCCTTACCAGTACCATGGATCTGTCTACGGAGTAATTCCGGCCAAAAGAGGGTTTCTTAAACCAGTCGGAGAGTGGAACTATGAAGAGGTTAAAGTCCAGGGGACACAGATTACGATCACCCTGAACGGAACTGTGATTGTTGATGGCGATATTGCCGGTCCGAGAGATAATGGTACTTTGGATAAAAACGATCACCCGGGACTAAAAAACAAAACCGGACATATCGGTTTCCTCGGACATGGTTCCGAACTTAAATTCAGAAACATAAGAATAAAATATTAATGCTTCACGAACAATGAAAAGAATTTGTTATCTGTTAGTTGCAATTATTTCTCTTTTTGCCTGTTCTCAAGTGAAGCCACCTGAACCATTTGGTCCGGTTCCCTCTGAAAGGCAGCTTGCATGGCACGAAATGGAGTATTATATGTTTGTTCATTTTACTGTTAATACTTTCACAGATAAAGAGTGGGGTTACGGTGATGAAAAAGAGTCTGTCTTCAATCCCTCGGAACTCGATTGCAGGCAGTGGGCGAAAGTTGCCAGAGATGCCGGGATGAAAGGCATAATAATAACAGCAAAACACCACGACGGTTTTTGCCTGTGGCCATCTCAATTCACAGATCATTCCGTTAAAAACTCAAAATGGAAAGATGGCAAGGGTGATGTTTTAAGGGAACTCCGTCAGGCCTGCGATGAATATGGTCTGAAGTTTGGAGTCTACCTGTCGCCATGGGACCGTAACAGTTCAGTTTATAGTACTCCTGAATACTTAACCTACTACCGTAATCAACTTCGGGAACTTCTTACAAATTATGATGATGTTTTCGAAGTATGGTTCGACGGTGCCAATGGTGGTGACGGATATTATGGAGGTGCAAGGGAGAAAAGAAAAATTGATAATAAAACTTATTATAACTGGGCAAATACTCATACGATTGTAAGAGAGTTGCAACCAATGGCTGTAATGTTCAGTGATGCAGGACCCGATATCCGCTGGGTTGGCAACGAAAGTGGTATGGGCAGTCTGACCAACTGGTCTCTTCTTAAAAAGGATGAGATGTATCCGGGAGGCGATTTTGCCAGGATACTTGGTGAGGGCCATGAAGATGGAAACTACTGGGTACCTGCTGAAGTTGATGTCTCGATACGCCGTGGATGGTTTTACCACCAGAACCAGGATTCGCTTGTCAGATCACCTGAGAATCTTATGGAGCTCTATTACTCATCTGTCGGCAGGAACAGTAATCTTCTTCTCAATGTACCTCCTGACAGGAGAGGTCTTCTGCATGAGAATGATGTCAAGTCTCTTCTGGATTTCAGGGAGTTGCTGAAAAGGGAATTTGAAACAGATCTTGCAAAAGGAAGGAAGGTAACTGCAACCTCCTTCAGGGGAAAAGGATATGAAGCTTCAAATGTAAATGACGGAAATCCGGAAACTTACTGGACCACAAATGATTCCCAGACAGCCGGAGATATAATTATCAACCTTGGAGCAGAAACGGAAGTGAACAGAATCATACTTCAGGAATATATTAAACTGGGTCAGCTGGTTCAGGAATTCAGAGTATCAGCATTTATTAATGGTGAATGGAAATCTCTGATAGATGGTACCACAATTGGTCACAAAGTGATACGGAAATTTCCTTTTGTGAAAACCTCAAAAATTAAAGTATCTATCAGTAAATCAAAGGCATGTCCGGTTATCTCTAATATTGAACTCTACAGGTCCCCGGGGGAATGATAGGGAGAGGGAGAAAAGAAGTATCAGTTCATTTCTGTGGTACTCCGACAGTCTGGGAAAGTATTATCCTCTGATTTGATCTTAATCCCATTTCAGGTGCGAGTTGCTCTTTCGGGACCATCCCTCTTATTACACATCCAAGATTAGCAGATGCACAATAGAGATAGATGTTCTGTGCAATAAATGCTGTATTGGCGTATGATGAAAGCAGATCAGAATCTTTTATCTCATCGCCCTCTTTTTTCCCGAGTTTGGCCATATCGGCAACATACACCAGGTTTAAAGCTGCTTCTGCAACGAAATCCTGTGTGCCGCATAATTTTCTGAGGTCTTTGTTGTTAATCTGTTTCAGCATATTTGATTCAGCAACATAAAGATAAAGCCCTCCGGGAAGAGCAACATACACTTCAATTTCCTGAACATTTCTTGCTGATGGAGCAGTTCGTTTTTTCTGATCAGCCCTGTTAATACCCCAGCCTGCCCATAAAAGATCGGACAGTTGCTGCTGTGACAGATTATCTTTAGTAAAGGTTCTGATCGATTGTCTTTCATTAAGCGCCTGCATCAGAGGTTTTCCACCGGTCTTATCCGGGGCTGGCAGATTTATATCCTGTGCTGAAATAGTCAGGAATAATGTAGTTCCGAACAAAAAACTAAAAATCCACTTTTTCATAATAAACAATATTTATTGTATAAAATCTTTTGTACTAAATCAAAGAATAAGATCAGTTTAAACAATCTGGAACATCCTTGCCACTTTGACGGCTCCTGCAATTCTTTTGGTAAGTCCTTTCCAGTCTCTTTTCTGAATCAACTCTTTTGTGATAAGATTTGAACCGATACCAACACAGGTAACGCCTGCTTCAAACCACTCACGTAAATTTTCAACTGTTGGTTCAACACCTCCGGTAGGCATGATGCTTGTCCAGGGGCAGGGCCCTTTTATTGACTTCACAAAATCCGGGCCTCCGACAGATGAACCGGGGAATATTTTAACAATCTCAGCTCCAAGCTCTTCGGCGTAGCTGATTTCTGACAGTGATCCACAACCGGGCGACCACAGAATTTTTCTGCGGTTACAAACTTTTGCCATTTCAGGATTCAGTACCGGAGAGACTATAAAATTTGCTCCAAGCTGAATATAAAGTGAAGCAGTTCCTGCATCAACTACCGATCCCGCACCCATCACCAACCCGGGAAATTCTTTCTCAGCCCATTTATTAAGCTCGCTGAATAATTCATGTGCATAATCACCTCGATTGGTGAACTCAAATACTTTAATGCCACCGTCAAAACAGGCTTTAATCACATTCCTGCATATTTCAGGATCTTTATGATAGAATACAGGAACAATACCTGCTTCCCGCATCTTTAGTATAACATCTATTCTTGTAAATCGTGCCATAATATTAATTGTTTGCACAAATGTATCTAAAATAGAGTAAAATGCAAAGTCTGTAAAGTCTGTAAAGTCTCTGGACTTTTGACTTTTGACTTTTGACTTTTGTCTTCTATTATAATTATCTTAGCAACTCAATCTATCGGCATGGCACTTAACTATATCTGGATCGCATTCTTCCTCATCGGATTCATTGTTGCTCTCGGACAATTGATCTTTGCAGGTAATATGCAGATATTCAATGAGCTGGTTAATTCAGTTTTTTTAAATGCCAAAACCGGTTTTGAAATATCACTCGGATTAACAGGGGCACTCACCCTCTGGATGGGTCTGCTTAAAGTGGGAGAGAAAGGGGGAGTGGTGGCCATCCTTGGCAGACTTATTGGTCCTCTTTTTGAAAAACTTTTTCCCGGACTGCCAAAAGGTCATCCGGCTTATGGTTCCATAATGCTGAACATATCAGCTAATATGCTTGGGCTCGATAATGCCGCTACTCCCGTAGGACTTAAGGCGATGAAAGAGATGCATGAGGTTAATCCGGATAAAGAGACTGCCTCCAATGCCCAGATCATGTTCCTGGTTCTTAATGCTGCTGGTCTTACAATTATTCCTGTCAGCATAATTGTTTATCGTACCCAGCTTGGCGCAGTTAATCCGGCTGATATCTTTATTCCGATACTGATTTCAACTTTTGCTGCCTCCCTTACAGGAATGGTCAGTGTTGCTATAATTCAGAAAATAAATTTGTTCGATAAAGTAATCCTGGCTTACCTTGGCGGACTAACAGCAATAATTACCGGTATAATAATCTATTTCAGCGGGCTTCCAAAGGAGCAGATCTCGACGATTTCCACCTTTGCAGCAAATTTCATTCTCATGTTGATTATTGTACTTTTTATCGTCCTGGCATTTATAAAAAAGGTAAATGTTTATGATGCTTTTGTTGAAGGAGCAAAAGAGGGATTTAATATCGCCATTAAAATCATTCCATTCCTGGTTGCTGTACTGGTGGCAATCGGTATTTTCAGAGCCTCGGGAGCGATGGATTTTATTATCACCGGCATTGCCATGTTTTTTGCCTGGCTTGGCATTGATACCCAATTCACAGCAGCGCTGCCTGTTGCATTCATGAAACCACTTTCCGGAAGCGGCGCCCGCGGACTTATGATTGATGCCATGACTACCTATGGAGCCGATTCGTTCATCGGACGACTGGCATGTACCATGCAGGGAACTACCGATACAACATTCTATATTGTTGCTGTATATTTCGGTTCGGTAGGTATTAAAAATACAAGATATTCAATAGGATGCGGCTTACTTGCTGATCTTGCGGGTTTTACTACCGCGATATTTATCGCATACCTCTTCTTTACTTAAACTTTATCTATGAGTATTTTACTGACATCAACTCTGGTCTGTATAAGCATAATCTCTATAATTATCCTTACCTCAAGGTTGAAATTAAAAGCATTTATTGCTCTCTTCATTGTTTCACTTTTTCTGGCATTTACTACCCTCCCTGCAAGTACGATCGTAAGTACTATTAAAGAAGGATTTGGCAACACGATGGCCTCCATCGGATTCCTGATAATCCTCGGTGCAATTATTGGTATTACTCTGGATAAGACAGGTGGAACACTCAGTATTGCCAGGTATATTCTTTCAAAAACTGGAGAAAACAGGAGTGCTCCGGCACTTGGTATCACCGGGTTTATTACCGGATTACCGATATTTTGCGACTCAGGATTCATAATTTTAAGCGGACTGGCAAAATCATTAAGTTCAAAATCAAAACTTGCAATGCCATTTATGGCAACAGTGCTTGCAACCTCGTTATATTCAGTTCATTGTCTTATACCACCTCACCCCGGGGCACTTGCCGCTGCAGGGATGATTAAAGTAAATATCGGGTATCTGATAATTATTGGAACAATCTTCGCAATCCCTGGTGCACTGGCTGCATATTACTGGAGCAGATGGATGACAAAAGGAAAAAACTATCCATCTGCGAAAGAGGTTGAGGTTGACACACAGATAACAAATGATAATCTTCCTTCAGCTTTTCTTTCATTCCTTCCTATAGTTGTTCCACTGTTGCTTATAACATTCAGATCGTTGTTTAGTCTGATCGACAAAGGAGGACAAAGTCTTGTTTCAAAAATATTCTTTTTCCCCGGAGAACCAATATTTGCTTTATCAATTGGTGTTGTTCTTGCTATGTTATTAATTAAGGATAAAACAATTGCATCGATGAATGCCGTTTTTTCGGAAGCAATCGAAAAGGCCGGGCCCATACTGATTGTCACTGCCGCTGGCGGCATGTTTGGAATGGTGATCAAAGCAACAGGTACAGGTGACGCTTTAGGTAAATTGCTGGCCGGCACCAGCATTGGCCTTGTGGTACCTTTTCTTATTGCAACTGTAATGAAAACAGCACAGGGCTCATCAACGGTGGCAATAATAACAACAGCATCCTTTGTTGCACCCATGTTATCAATGCTTGGTCTCGATTCAGAGTGGGGCAGGTTACTTGTTATGCTTTCGATGGGAGCAGGTTCTATGATTGTTTCACATGCCAATGATTCATATTTCTGGGTTATTTCCAATTTTTCTGATATCGAACCGGATACAACACTGAAAGTCTATTCATCCTCGACTATTTTAATGGGAATCGTTGTCTTTGCTTGTGTCTGGATTACTTCACTCATTGTTTTGTAATGGGTCTGTTTTATGATCAATCCCGGCTATTAGGTTTAAAACGAATAGAATGAATCGCAGAACAATAGCTGAACAGATTTTCCTGGCAGGAGTAGAAAGTGTTCTTCCTGAAAACCTGATAACCAAAGAGATGGCTTTGAAGGATAATTGCCTGGTTATAGGCCATCTGAACTTCTCTCTTGAATTAATTGATAATATATACGTTATAGGTGCAGGCAAAGCAAGTGCCATGATGGCTGTTGAGGCAGAAAAGATACTTGGCAGCCGGATTACTGAAGGACATATTGTTGTTAAATATGGCCATTCCTCTAAATTGAAATATATCAGGGTTACTGAAGCCGGCCATCCTGTCCCGGATTCAAACGGGTTCAAAGCAACCAGGGCAATAATGGAAATTGCAGGCATGGCCAAAAGGAATGATCTTGTAGTATGCCTTCTATCTGGTGGCGGCTCAGCGCTTCTTCCTGATTTTCCCGAAGGCTCTTCTCCTGAAGAGATGATTAAACTTAATGATCTACTGATTAATAGCGGAGCCTGTATTAAAGAGATTAATGCAGTGCGCAAACATTTGTCATTAGTTAAGGGAGGTCAGCTTGCCAGGGCCGTTTGTCCGGCTACCCTGGTAAGTCTTATTTTATCTGATGTACCAGGTGACCCTTTGGATGTAATTGCATCAGGACCAACAGCTCCTGACCCCACAACTTACCAGCAGGCCATGGATGTTCTGGATAAATATGATTTAACAGCATCTGTGCCTGTTGGAATTCTGAAATATTTGAAAGAAGGAGCAGCTGGAAAAAGACCTGAAACACCAAAACCGGGGGATCATGTTTTTGAGAAGACCTATAACCATTTAATCGGTACTAACAGACTGGCACTTGAAGCAGCGAAACAGAAAGCATCAGAGTTTAATATTAATCCGGTTATAATAGACGATCACCTACAAGGCGACACTAGCTCAGTTGCAGAGTACATCGTGGAAACATCATTAAAATTTAAAATTGACAAAAATGAGATGAAGCCGGTCTGCCTTTTGTTCGGAGGAGAGACAACAGTTAAAATGACAGGTAGGGGACTCGGTGGAAGAAACCAGCATCTTGCGTTATTGTGTGCAATCCTGCTTCAGAACCATCCGGGTATTACTATACTTTCGGCAGGAACCGATGGCACTGATGGTCCGACAGATGCTGCCGGAGCTGTTGTTGATTCGGATACCGTCACCGGCGCTTTGTCGAAAAATATTGATCCTGCAAAATACCTCAGGGATTTCGATTCATACCATTTCTTTAAAAAAGCAGGTGGCCAGATAATTACTGGTCCCACCATGACCAATGTTATGGATATTATTGTCGTGATCGTGGAATAATTAAAATCAACGCCTCAATGGCACAACGGCATAACGGCATAACAGAACAGCGGCACAACGGGTTGAAGACTAAATGAGTATAATAAGTCGTAACTTAACCTTAATAAATATGAAAGCAATATCTCTGTTCATTGTATTTTCACTAAGTTTGATTTCGTGTAACCCGGGTTCAATTAAAAACTCAGATAGATCGAATACATCTGTAATACAATTGACAGATACATCAGACATGACCAATAACTTTTATGATAATACTGAAACGTTTTCTCTTCCGGTGAAGGATCTGATTATTGAAGGAGAGATAGCAAATCCCGGGAGGGTTGATTTTTCAGAGCTTCCGGTACATTCTGTTATCGTTAAAGAGACACTTCTCGACAGTGCCGGAGGAGACAGGTTTGTTGGCGCTTACAGGTATGATGGTTATTCCCTTTTTGATATTCTTGATAAAAGAATTCTCAAAAAAGCAAACAGCGCTGAGTTTAATCCTATTATAGATCTTTATATTGAAATTGAAAATGCCGGAGGTCAAAAGGTTGTTTTCAGCTGGGGAGAAATATACTATCCAAACAACCTTCATAAGATCATAATAGCCACTGGTGTGTCGCGGATAGTACCTTCCAAAACAAAGGAGCTATGGCCGCTCCCGGACGAAAGCAAAATTGTGGCAGCAAGCGACCTTGTGACTGAGAGAAATATCTCTTCACCGGTAAAGATTACTGTTAAATCATTTCCCGGGTCATTTGCTGTAGTAAAGGATTTATCTCCTATGTATTCACTTCAGATAAATATTTTCAGTGGTTCGGAACTTATAGGTGAAATAGAGAAACTTCCTGAAAATATTAATAATGAGACTTTTAATACAATATTTTATGGCAGGGGCAAAGGCATTCACAGCACTACACCCTTTACCGGTATTATCCTGAAAGATCTCCTTCAAAAGTTTTATCCCATTAACAGGGAGAATCTGCAATCAGGAATAATGTGTTTTGCGGGTAAAGATGGTTACAGATGTACTGTATCATACTCTGAACTGTTTAACAGAAATGATCAGCAGGAGTTTCTGCTGATCCGATCAGAACCTGATGAGGATGGCGGTTTGTACAGGGTGTTTGCAGCATGCGACTTCTTCTCTGACAGGGCGATTAAGTCGGTCAGTGAGATCCATCTTTTAGACTAAGAGACTGAGATCGAAGAAATTAGTAAGTAGTAAGAAGTATGTAGTAAGTAGACAACTTTTTACTTTTGTCTTTTTACTTTTGTCTTTTGTCTTTTACTTCGGAACCGAAACGCCAAACGTTCAACGTCGTAAGCGTTCTATAAATAATAGGAAAATAAGTAAAATCCGATTGTCAACCCCGGAGCGGGTTGCGTTATTTTTATACCTGGATGGCAATATTTTATAAAAAATTATCAGAATCTATTGCATCCTTATTGAACAGAATTTCTTAACTTACAGAGTTCTGCAAAAAAAATGCCCCTTTTGAGGAATTGAATAGACTTCAGTAGTAGAAGTTCAGGAGGTACATTCTTTTCAGAAACGTAGTTCCTGAAAATATTAAATTTTAATATATTATGAGAATTCATTTATCAATCAATGCACCCAAAAATCCTTTACCATTCGATCACCAGCATTTGCTTGTCGGAACTATTCATAAGTGGCTCGGATGGAATGAAGAGCACGGGAAAGTTTCGTTGTATTCATTTTCAAGATTTGAAGGAGGAAAGGTGACTAAAGCCGGACTTCTTTTTGAAAACGGGATATCATTTTTCTTCAGCTCGCATTACCCTGACCTGATACAAAAACTTATTGGCGGGATAAAGACCGACAGGACAATGTTTAACGGTTTGGAAGTCAGAGAGATTGTTATGCAGGAGGATCCCGATCTTTCAGAAAGGGAACTATTTTTCCCGGGCAGCTCTGTTTTCATCAAAAGGAAGAACGAAGAAAAGATTGATCATATACTTTATGATGACCCCAGGGCAGGTTCATATTTAAAGGAGACTCTCTTAACAAAAATGGATCAGGCCGGATTAAAAGATGATACTCTGGATATAAGTTTTGATACAAGTTATCGTAAAGCCGGAAGTAAATTGGTGAATTATAACGGTATACAGAATAGGGCAAGCTGGTGTCCTGTGATAATAAAAGGCAAAACCGAAACAAAACTGTTTGCCTGGAATGTAGGATTAGGAAATTCGACAGGGATTGGATTTGGGGCAATAATTTAAATTATTCGTACAATGTATTATGTAGTCAAATTTTCAGGTCCATTTGGGTTTATTAAACCCTGGACAGCAGTAAGAGATAGCGAAACGTTTAGTCAGCAGTTTCTGACACCTTCTATTTTGGCTGGAATCGAACGAAAACTGTTTCCCGAATTACTAAAAGAAGATTTTGGAATCTACAAAATCAAGCGACACCGGTTGACTTACCAACAGGTTTCTCAGCAACAGGAGCAAACGCAGCCCAGGGGATGGAATGTAAAAGGAACTGCAAAAAACAGAACTTTCGAAAGACCATATTCAATTCTGATGCGCGGGGTAATGGTGAATCCGGTTCTTTTTTTGGCTTTTGATAATTTGCTGGATGCAGAAAAAGCGGCAAGTCAGCATATCTGTCTGGCACGAAATGAGGATATTCTTTATCCACAAGATGAAATCATAGAAGTTGAAGTGGAGGAATTCGATACTAATGAAGAGCTTTTCTTTGGCTTTGAGTTGATTTTCGAAAAAAATGAACAGGCTTTTCTGGTTGGCTACAATCGTATGAATGAAAATAAACCTATGTATGGCTGGTTGAAAATTGTGGGCAATCCGGTTAAAAACGAATTTAAATGATCTGGTCGGAGATAAAAGCGAAAGGCAAACCGGATTACACACCTTTAGGAACACATCTGGAACATGTTGCAATGGTTGCTGAAAAAATTGCTATTGCAAAAGGTTTTGATCCTGTTCTTGCCAGAGAAGGTGCAATTCTGCACGATATTGGCAAAGCACATCCCGAGTTTCAAAGACGGTTGAACGAAGAATACCGGATAGGCGACCTGACTTTTCGACATGAAATCAGCTCTTGCTTTTTTCTTTCTTTATTTGATGAAACAAGTCAACCTATATTGATTGAAATGGTGGTTGCACATCACAAATCCATCCGAAAGGATGCCCGTGATAAAGGATTGCTGGATTTAACAGAGGAACGTGAACCGGAGGAAATATTTGAATATCATGCGGGAAACTGGGAAGAATGGAGCACTAAAGCATTGGACATTCTTTCCGAGTTGAGAATTCACGTAAAACCAATTTCAAAAGAAGAAGCGAAAGCAAACTTCTTCCATGTGTTGGAATTTTGCAAAAAAGCATTCATGCAGAAAGGATATTCCGATTATAGAGGATTGTTACAAGCAGCCGATCATTTTGCCTCGGCATTGATCGATCAAACGGCTATTTATTCGGAGCGTTTATTTAAAACACCAAACCTTAACTTTTTCGATCGCAAGCACGATCTTTATCCTTTGTCAATGAAAGAAGCGGCTTCGGAAAAACCTCATACCATTGTAGTTGCCTGCACCGGTGCAGGAAAAACCGATTTCCTTTTCAGACGATGCCAGGGTCGGGTTTTCTATACGCTTCCATATCAGGCTTCCATCAACGCCATGTTCCACCGGGTGTCACACGATTTGGCTTATGATAATCCTGATTTGGATATTCGCCTTCTGCATTCAGCCTCATCCCTGGCAATTAAAGGAAATAAGGTTGAAGAAAAAGCTATCCAGGGACATATTGGGTCTGCAATTAAAATATTAACCCCGCATCAAATTGCTGCAATAATTTTTGGGACAAGCGGTTACGAAGCAACTCTGATTGACATCAAAGGCTGCGATGTAATCCTCGACGAGATCCATACTTACACCGACATAACGCGGGCGATTGTATTAAAGATTGTACACGTTTTAAAGAATTTGAGATGTCGGATACATATTGGGACAGCTACGATGCCAACATTTTTATATAACCAAATATTGGAGTTACTTGGCAAGGATCAGGTTTATGAGGTAAATCTGACTGAAGAGGATCTCGATAAATTTGATCGTCATATAGTTCATAAAATTGATTCTTGGGAAAGTGCATATCCTATTGTTAAACATGCTGTTGATGAAAACAAGAAAGTGCTATTGGTTTGCAACAGGGTGCAATCTGCACAAGAAGTTTTTGACAGAGTAAAAAAATCAAATCTCAATATTCCAGTGATGCTTTTGCACAGCCGTTTTAAACGTGGTGAACGCGAACAAAAAGAAAAGCTTTTGATCGGTAAAGACATATCAGGTAAATCAATTTTTCAGTTTAATACTTCAAACAAAGCATGTATTGTGGTTTCCACGCAAGTGGTAGAAGTAAGCCTCGACATTAGTTTCGATGTTATGATTACCGAATGCGCACCACTCGATGCAATGATCCAACGATTCGGACGCATCAACCGGGTAAGGAATGAAGCCACCATTGGCAAATTTAAACCGGTTTATGTTATCAAATCACCAGAAAGTTTAGATAAAGCAAAGCCCTACGTTTTGGAAAGTCTTCAAAAAAGTTATAATCAACTGCCTGATGGTGAAGTGTTGCACGAAACCTGTATACAACAAAAAATTGATTCTGTATTTCCTGTAATTGAAATGCCTGAGATTGAAGAACATGCCATTTTCAAGAAAACCGGAAAATGGACGATTAACCGATTAACACATCGCCCAAAATCTTTTCTGCTCGAACAGCTGGATATTGACGGTGTAGCTTGTATCACCGAAACGGATGAACAACGCTACATAACGGCAAATTTTGAAGAACGACTACAAATGGAAATTCCTGTTCGCTATTGGTCAGTACAACGATTCAACCAATTGCAAGCAGGTAACAATCCCTTTATAGTGCCCGATTCAGCCTACTCGAAAGAAATCGGGTTGAATCTTGAATCGCTAAAAAAAGCAAAATCTGATATTTCTTATCAAATTCTATAGACTATGATTGCAGCCACTATCGGGCGGACATTTTTGAACGCCTGGAATACAAAAAACAAAAATAAATATTCAGCCAAAGAGTTCTTTGATAAAGAGTATTTCTCATTGTTTTTTGATCATCCGAAATATATGCAATGGGTTACCAACTCTCCGTTTGTTCAGATGAAGAAGGGGCAAAAGCCTGAATTACTAACAAAAGAAGAGCGGTTAGAGAAGTTGAATGATTTGCATGAAAAGATCGATTCCGGACTTCGGGACGCAAGTATAGCCATCGGTTTTCCTGCTTCTGAGGAGAAAGAGTTTGCCACAACTTCTGGGCTTGTAACTGATCTGAATATTCAATCCAATGCTGAAGAAGTTTATCTTTCATGGATTGGCGGAGGTTTGGGAGTTGGGGTTGCCGGAGGGTACTCGATCTTCTTCAACCATCCTCAAGTTTTGCTCTCTATTTACGATGGATGGAAAGTCTATCGCAAATTTCTAAACGATCCTACACTGAATAAACTCCGTGGAAACCAGATCAACACCTGGAATGGGCAATGGCTCAACTTTGCGTACAGTATGGATGTTGAAGAAAATCCCGATTTTGGATATTTATCGAATTACGACATTTTCAAACAAGACGAAAAAGTAATTGAGGTAAATACCATTTTCTGGACAAAATTCTACTTCAACCTTTCAGAAAGTCTTAATGACGAAACCGTAACTGCCTATGTTTATAGCCTTGGACAAACCAATAAAACGATAGGTTTTATCCCATTTCGCTTTCATCAGGGACGATCGATTTTGGGTATTTACAAAATCTTATTCGGAGAAAACGATGCACTTGCTCAGAAGAAAGATTACGAAAACCTTTTCGGTGTCCATATTAAACGGGCTTGTGAATTGGGTGCAATCGGGTTGCAGGCATTGGAACCACAGGGGCTAAGAGAATATTTCAATAAAGCCAAGATCCCTGATTACTCATTTTCTCCTGTAACAACAAAATCAGGAGAATCGCCAGAAGCTTTTAAGGAACGCAGCAAGAAAGCCAATCAAAAGGATTACGAGAATACAATTTCATTTCGAACTTATAAAACATGGTTATTAGCTATGATTACAAAAAACAAACAAGAAGACCTCCACTACTCTGAGGAGGTGGCTAAAGCTTTAGTTGCTTATCGTAAAGCTGACAAGAAGCTTTCAACTGGCCGAAAAAATAAAGTTGAAAATCTGATTTCTGCCAAATCCAAGAAAATTTTTCTGGATGTACTTACTGAACTCGTCAAAGACTTCGATAGCGAAGGAACAAATCTATTAAAGGAACTACAAACTAAAGTTTATTTAATGACAGCAGAAGACTTTGGCTACTTTGTTGTACTTCTGAAATTCGATTACGCATATCAGGAAAAAAATTCATAAACCAATAAAAAAATTACACAATGACAACAATTTACATCAGAACGCTCAAAAGAGCAGAACACACTGTTTTTTGTGTTCAGGACGGGCAGAAATATTTCTATGACTCACAGTTCAACCGCCGAGTTCCATATTCAAGCGGTCAACAAATCAAGCGTTCCGTTTTCGACAAATTGAGCGCAGTGATTAATGAACAGCAAGCTCCTACTACCTTTTTGTTTGATGTAAACAACAAAGGAGAACTGAAAGAAGGAGAGGTATTTGCAACATGTGACCCGGCTTATCCCGATCAGTTGTTTGGAGGGTGGATGAAAGCAGCCAAAGGCGGAAATGAAAAAACTTTAAAAAGAAGAAGCCCACTTTCCATTTCAGCAATGAGGGGATTACATCCACTACTGGCAGGCGTGGATAATGAAAATATATCGTTCGACCGTAGTGATCGCTCTAATAATCGGGTAATTGTTCGTAACGAAACTGGTCAAGAACTGACAGCAGAAGAAATTGCAGCTCTCTTAAAAGGGAAAGATCGCAGTTTAAGCCGCAAATGGATTCCCGAGAACCGTCGAGCAGGTGGTTTGTTTGTTCAGGACATTGCTATTGATCTTCGGCGTTTGTTCTGTGTAACTCTTAATCCATTTGAACCGGAAATTTCACCTGAAACAGAAGCTCGTCTTCGTGAAAACGGTTGGATCGAATCTGAAAATATTTTTGGGAAATGTCTGGTTGCACCTAAGGCGGTTCGTTCAAGGTTAATCCCTGCTTTGGCTGAAGCCATTATTGAATGGAGTATCACTTCCAATCAGGCTCGCACTTTCAGCTTAATGGAAACACTTACCGTTACTATCAGTGACAATGCCAATAAAATTGCTTCAAGCATTCGCGCAAAGCTATCAGAAGAAGAAGAGAACAAGGCTTACCCTATAGTAGAAGAAGAACTTGAAGGTGTTTCGACTTTTATAACTCTGACAGCTGGAGGTTATCTAAGAACTAAATCAGAATCATCTGATGCTTTGAAAAAAGCTAAAATCAGGTTAATTGAGTTAATGAATCAATTTAACTATGAGAAACAATTATAATAAATAAGCAAATGTTTGAAGGTTGATCTAATTTTTCAATCTTGATTTATAATTGGATATGTACCTCACCGGCACCCATTTCAATTATTATCTTGTCTGCCACCGCAAATTGTGGCTATTTGCCAACGGTATTCGCATGGAGCATACTTCGGACCTCGTTTACGAAGGGAAAATGATCCATGAAAATAGTTACCCACAGAGAGCTTCAAAATACCGTGAGATTGAAATGGATGGCATTAAAATCGATTTTTACGACCCTACAGGTAAGATCATTCACGAAACAAAGAAGTCGCGTAAAGAACATAACTCTCACCTCTGGCAACTTAAATATTATATCTACCGGCTCGAAAAGGCCGGCGTTGATGGTGTTACCGGGATACTTGAGTACCCGGCAGAACACCAGACAGAAAAAGTATTGCTTTCAATACCCGACCGCGAATATATCGAAGAGATTGAACAAGAGATAAATACCGTGGTCACTTCCGATTCCTGTCCGCCTGTAATTGATGCTGCAAAATGCAAAAAATGCAGCTATTTTGACTTTTGCTATAGTAATGATACTGATTACCAATGAAAAAGTCATACTACCTTTTTAATCCCGGACGGTTAAGTCGTAAAGACAACACCCTTAAATTTGTTCCTGTTGATGATGAAGGTGTTGAGGGAACACCACGTTTTCTCCCCGTGGAACAGGTGGATGAGCTTTATGCCTTTGGCGCTCTCGATGCAAACTCATCACTCTACAATTTTTTGGGTCAGCAGCAAATACCAGTTCATTTTTTCGATTATTATGAAAACTATACCGGGTCATTCATGCCTAGAGAATCACTTCTTTCGGGTAAACTTCTTATGGCTCAGGCAAGACTGCATGATAGGAAAGAAAAAAGGTTGGAACTTGCCAGGTTAATCCTTGAGGGAGCGATTCATAATATGATACGCAATCTGAAATATTACGACAACCGGGGAAAGGATACACAACCATTTATTGACCAGATATCCGGGTATGAAAATTCATTTATTAACACAAAGTCGGTCAATGAACTCATGGGTCTTGAAGGCAATATCAGGAAAACATATTATGATGCTTTCAATCTTATTATTAATGACTTTAAGATGGGGGGAAGAACGATGCAACCGCCGTTAAATGAGGTAAATGCGCTTATTTCTTTCGGAAATATGATGTGTTATTCACAGTGCCTGAGGGCCATACATCAGACACAATTAAACCCGGTTATCTCATTTCTTCATTCGCCTGGTGAACGAAGGTTTTCATTGTCACTCGATCTGGCTGAAATATTCAAACCGGTACTGGTCGACAGGATCATTTTTAAAGTGTTGAATAAAAGAATGATACAAGAAAATGATTTTGAAAGCTCACTTAACAGGGTAGTTTTGAAGCCGGGAGGTAAGAAGACATTTGTACAGGCATTTGAAGAAAGGCTTACAGAGACAATCCAGCACAGGCAGCTTAACAGATCAGTCAGTTACAAACATCTGATAAAGCTGGAATGTTACAAACTGATAAAACATATATTGGAAATTGAACCATATAAGCCGCTCAAGATGTATTGGTAATTTAAAACTAATGGACAATGTACGTTATTCTTGTATATGACATCGGAGAGAAAAGAGTAGGAAGGATGTTAAAGTTGTGCAGAAAGTATTTAAGCTGGATTCAAAATTCTGTCTTCGAGGGAGAGATCACAGAAGTGAAATTAAAAGAGCTTAAGATCAAGGCTTCGATGATAATGGAAGAAGAAAATTCTGATAGTTTAATAATTTTTAAGACGAGAAATGAGAAATGGCTTGATAAGGAAATAGTAGGAAAGGAGCGGGGGGAGACAGGCAATTTTCTATAAAAAAGTTGTCGATGTAGGATATAATTATGTAAATTATGGTAAGAATTACAATATAGTACAAAGAGCAGGTTCTTTGACATGCTGAAAATGTGCGAATTAATATATGTTGTCGAAATCCGGCATAAATTGTACTTTTGACCATCGACGATTTTCGTATGCCGGTTTATTATAAACTTGAATTGTCATTAGCCCGTGGAATGGCATTTTTATTTGCTATTTTTAACGGGTTCCAATCGCACCATAATGGAATTGAAACTGGGTGAACTTGGCGGAACCACCCGGTTTACGGTCCGTTCCAATCGCACCATAATGGAATTGAAACCATAATACAACATCCGGGAGTGTGTTTAACAACTCAAGTTCCAATCGCACCATAATGGAATTGAAACAAGATTACTGAGCTTGTTTTTCCTGCTCTTGAAGTTGGTTCCAATCGCACCATAATGGAATTGAAACTTTTTTATAGTGTTCCGTTATCTCCGAATGAATAGAGTTCCAATCGCACCATAATGGAATTGAAACTGCGATATTTGGTATTAATTGCCAGACACTTCCATTGTTCCAATCGCACCATAATGGAATTGAAACAACTGGGTTATACTTATTTTGGCGACGGTACGGATGGGTTCCAATCGCACCATAATGGAATTGAAACTAAGTTCCAGGCACTTCAAAATTATGAATAAAGGGAGCGTTCCAATCGCACCATAATGGAATTGAAACAAGTAATCACTGCAAAAGCTCTCTTGGAGAATCAATCAGTTCCAATCGCACCATAATGGAATTGAAACAAAAGACAAACATTGAACATATAAGTGATATTTGAACGTTCCAATCGCACCATAATGGAATTGAAACTCAAAATATGAATGACGTTTAAAAGGTGAAAGCAGAGTTCCAATCGCACCATAATGGAATTGAAACAAGTCTCCATGTAGGATCAATCCTTGTGCTTCTCTTGAGTTCCAATCGCACCATAATGGAATTGAAACAACTCTGTCCTCTCTAAAACTTTCCCCGTATTTGCCGTTCCAATCGCACCATAATGGAATTGAAACTATTAGTAGTAACGGCCTTTGCAGTCATCTGTTTGAGTGTTCCAATCGCACCATAATGGAATTGAAACACTAAATACATCAATCTTTGAGGCTCCGGAACAAATTGTTCCAATCGCACCATAATGGAATTGAAACATAGGTAGCAATACCTGCACCCCGACACTTGAAACGTTCCAATCGCACCATAATGGAATTGAAACTGTTTAAAGTCTTCCGGTGTCACATTGATAAGTTTGTTCCAATCGCACCATAATGGAATTGAAACGAAGGATTAATGGAGTTATTCTCTGAGGAGTTTAGTTCCAATCGCACCATAATGGAATTGAAACCTTGGTAGCTTCGGTCTTATAGGCACAGCAGCACAGTTCCAATCGCACCATAATGGAATTGAAACAAAGTTCAGCCTGACCATCTAAAAAATCAGCCTTAGTTCCAATCGCACCATAATGGAATTGAAACGCAGTATTTGTTGCATACGCCGCCTGTGCAGCGCCATGTTCCAATCGCACCATAATGGAATTGAAACGGTATAACAGGAGGTCAAACAGCAATAGGTGGAACGTTCCAATCGCACCATAATGGAATTGAAACTTTGAAGTCATGACATTTCCGCTTGTTCCGGCTGCTGTTCCAATCGCACCATAATGGAATTGAAACGTTGAAGGAAGAGCCGCAGCTTACTATTGGGATAATCTTTTCAGCGGGGAAATATTTTTAAGAGACCGATTCGGAGAGCCACCCAATAACCTTCTTAATTATGGTTACGCTGTTCTTCGGGCAATAGTAGCAAGGTCACTGATTGCTTCAGGACTTTTCCCTTCAATTGGAATCCATCACCGGAATAAATATAATCCCTATTGCCTCGCCGATGATATAATGGAACCTTTCAGACCTTATGTTGATGCTATGGTCCTTGATATTATTCAGGAAGATCCCGATATGGAAGATTTGACACCGGAAATTAAGAAAAAACTATTGCAGATACCTGTCATAGATGTTGTTATTGATGGAAAAAGCAGCCCGCTGATGGTAGGCGTACAGTGTACTTCTGCCTCTCTTGCTTCATATTTTGAGGGTGTTACCCGAAAAATTCTTTATCCTGTAATGACCTGACATTTTGAATATAAGAAATGATAGAATTATCCAGGCTTAATCAATACAGGATCATGTGGGCTTTTGTATTCTTTGATCTTCCAACTGAAACAAAAAAGGACCGCAAGAACTATGCTATGTTCAGAAAATCTTTGCAAAAAGATGGGTTTACTATGTTGCAGTATTCAATTTATGTACGTCACTGCAACAGCCGTGAAAATGCTGATGTTCATATTAAAAGGGTCAGATCCTTTCTTGCTCCCAAAGGTGAAATAATAATCTTTACACTTACCGATAAACAGTTCGGTATGATGGAGTTTTTTCGCAGCAGAGACCCGGCAACACGACCTGAAACACCCCAGCAACTCGAAATGTTCTGATATTTAGTAGCTTATTTCTGTAATGTTTTATTGTGAACGTATGTAAGGCCATAGGCCTCAAATAAAGTAAAGTCGGGCGAAGCCCGACGATAGGCTCACATCAACTTTATCAAGCCCGGTTGTGGCTGAAAGATTAAGGCCGTAGGCCTGACATATAATAAAGTCGGGCGAAGCCCGGCGTCAGACTCAAAAACACCTTTTTAAGCCCCGTAGGGGCGGAATAAAATAAAATCAGAGATACTTCTCCTCGTATACTATACCATACTCATCCAGAAGTTTCTTATACTCATCAATAAATGATGTATTTAAATGATGCTCCTTCTGGTTTGATATATAATTCTTTATAACATCCACATGGAAGTTGCTCACAGAAAATCCCCCGTAACCATCCTGCCAGTAAAAGTTTTCATATTCAGGTCCTTTTGTTTTGATCCATTTGGAGGAGTTTTTTTTCAACTCCTCTACAAGATCGGCCGGAGTCATTGTTTTAGGCAGTGTACATAACACATGAATGTGATCAGAAGTTCCGCCAATGCGGAGAGGAACTGATTTAAGGTTTCGCAGGATTCCCCCGAGGTAAGAATACAGTTCATCCTCAATTTCCTTGCGGATGAAGCGAGAATTGTTTTTTGTATGAAAAACAATATGAGTGTAGAATTGCACAAATGATTGAGACATATCGATTCCGTTTTACCAAAGATAAAAAATTCGTTCAAACTCCGGCTTATATTATCTGCAAGTAATTGGTATTTCGCCCCTGACGGGGCTTGGAAAGGTGGGGGATGGTACTTTTAACAGGGCGTTGCCCTGTTTTTTCATCTTATGCCCCTACGGGGCTTAATAGGCTTACAGTGTATGTTAACCGCGTTGCCCGGTTTTAGATATTCTGCCCCTAACGGGGCTGATTTGATGATTTTAGGAATAAAAAAAGCTCCGAAATAGTTATTCCGGAGCTCTCTTAGAGCACAATTTTTATTTTTCTGTTTTTGATACTAAAGCACAGGTATTAAGCTGCTTAACGACTGGTATGTTGTGCTTAATATATCAAAGATACAAACTGAAAGCAATTCACAACAAATTCCGGATTTTCAAAGCAGATTTTTTTTCGACAGTGCGATAAAGTCAGTCAGTGAAATACACCTGGGATTCTGATTTCTCAATTATTATATGAGATTATAACTTCATCCCCTTGACTGCCGCGGGGATTGCTGTTTTTATTATATTTGCTCTTCACCACTTCTGAAATAAAATGTTATTCCTGATAATATGAAAGCCCTTGTACTTGAAAAATATAATGAACTGGTTTACAAAGATGTTCCGGACCCCGAAATACAGAGTAATGAGGTACTCGTTAGGGTAAAGGCATGTGGTATCTGCGGATCAGATGTTCATGGCCTCGACGGAAGCACCGGGCGAAGAATTCCGCCAATGATAATGGGACATGAGGCTTCAGGTGTTATCGTCAAAACAGGTGCTGATGTAAAAGAGTGGAAATCTGGTGACAGAGTAACTTTCGACTCGACAGTTTATCCACTCGATGACTGGTTTACTCTTGAAGGGATGTATAATCTGAGTGACAACCGCGAGGTACTTGGTGTATCTCCCGGAACATATAAAAGAGATGGAGCCTTCGCTGAATATATTGCCATTCCTCAGCATATCCTTTACAAAATACCTGAAAGTGTTACATTTGAACAGGCTGCAATGGTGGAAGCTGTTGCTGTTGCTCTTCACTCAATAAATATTTCCGGCATTAAAACAGGAGATAAATGTGTTGTGGTTGGTGCCGGCATGATCGGGATTTTCATTCTGAAACTTCTTAAGTTGTCGGGTGCATCAGAGATTATTGCAATTGATATTAATACAAAGCATCTTGAACAGGCAGAAAAAGCCGGGGCAGATCACACTTTCCTTTCAACTGAAGAAAACCTTGCTGAAAAAATAAATGTCCTTACAAATACAAGGGGAGCAGATATCTCATTTGAGGCAGTCGGTAAAAGCGAGTCAGTAAATGTTGCAATCGATGTTCTCCGTAAAGGTGGAAAGGCCGTTTTAGTAGGGAACGCTTCTCCTAAAGTTGATTTTCCTCTTCAAAAAGTTGTTACACGTGAATTAAAAGTACTTGGAAGCTGTGCCATCAGAGGTGAATATGAAGTTGTTCTCAATCTGCTGGAAACAGGAAAAATAAGTGTGGCTGATCAGATTTCCGCTGTGGCCCCGCTCTCAGAAGGTGCTAAATGGTTTAACAAACTTTACAGAAAAGAGGAAGAGCTGAATAAAGTTATTCTGGTACCATAATATTAATCAAATGGCTGAAAAAATTTATAATATTTCGATTGCCGGCTGCAGTAAAGTGGCACATCTCCATGCAAAAGCTATTCAAAGTATATCCAATGCACGACTGGCAGGAGTGTGGAGCAGAACGCAGAAAACAGCTGAAGATTTTGCCTCAGTTTACAAAACGCAGGCTTATTCAGATATCTCACGGATGGTAACTGAAAACAATGTTGACCTTGTAATTGTCTGCACTGCCCATCCTTTTCATATACAACCTGCTGTCGAAGCAGCAAAAGCAGGCGCTAATGTGCTGGTTGAAAAGCCATTGGCTTCTGATCTTAAGGATTG